>CAZMNL010000081.1:5088-9868 GCA_964567525.1 uncultured Anaerolineaceae bacterium | reverse complement strand
CCGTAGACATTTGACAATTTTGCCTGTTTGACGCTACATTAAGGCGTCAATGATAGCGGTATTGATTGGGCAGGCGCAGGTCACCACGGCTACCTGATCCCCGAAAGAGGAGAACCCGAAATCCATGCGTGAAATTACGATTGCGACAGTGCAGATGAAACCGGCTGTGGGCGAGTCGGAAGACAATCTGGTGAAAATGTCGGACTTTGTGTCCAAGATTGCTTCACAGCAAAAAGTTGATTTGATCGTATTCCCGGAACTGGTCACCAGCGGTTACGAACTGGGTGTGCGCTTCACCGAACTGGCCCAGCGCATCCCCGGCCCGACGGTCAACCTGATGGCACAGCGCGCCGCCGAGTTCGGCGTGTATATCGCCTTTGGCCTGGTTACTAAAGAAAAGGTCGAGAGTGTGCTGTATAACTCCGCCGTCATGGTTGGTCCAGATGGCGAACTGGTCGGCAGCTATAACAAGGTGCATCTGCGCGGCGAAGAGCGTATGGCCTTCCGTGAAGGCTTCCGTATGCCCGTATTCGAAACCGAGATCGGCAATATTGGGCTGATGCTGGGCTGGGACCTGGCCTTCCCCGAAGTCGCGCGCTCGCTGACGCTCGAAGGTGCGGAGATCATCGCAGTGCTGGCGAACTGGGAAGACGGCCAGATGGATGAGTGGCGCACATACTTACAGTCGCGCGCGCTGGAAAATGCCGTGTACGTGGCCGGATCGAACCGTGTCGGCGAGGACGTAACTCTGAAGTTCGGCGGAAGCAGCATGATCGTCGGCCCGCGCGGCAAGGTCTTCGCATCCCTGGCCGATGAAAAAGACCCGGAAAGCAGCGAACCGCGCGAGGGGTATTGTGTGGCGCGCGTCGATCTCGACGAGGTACGCAAATGCCGCGAGGAACACCAGACGCTGCAATCGCGCCAGCCCGCCGTATATCGCACCCTGGTGAAGAAATACTAACCGGGACATAGCTGGTTAGGCAGAGAACACCATGCATGATCAACCCAACGGACCCGAACAGCACGACGATGAAATCGAATACGTTGGCGCACCAACCGAATTTGCCAACGCAGACGAAGTGCCGGAATGGGTGGCAAACGTCGCTAAAGTGCTGTTTTTTCTGCCATCCGCATTGATCACCACCTCGACGATCCCGTTTTTGTTCCTGGCGATCATTTTCGCCTGCTGTATGTGCCTGTTTGCCTTCAGTGCGGCGGTGGGTGCGGTCTGAGTCAGACCGGATCAGTGTTTGCGTTTGTTCCCGCCCGGCGTCCTGTACGTCGGGCGGATTTTTGACGGAGGTGGAAAATCACGATGGATTACATTGATCTGCGCAGCGATACCGTAACATGGCCCACGCCCGAAATGCGTCAGGCGATGGCAAACGCAGCAGTCGGCGATGATGTCTACGGCGAAGACCCAACCGCCAACCGCCTGCAAGAAGTCGCAGCGGAACAGTTCGGCAAAGAAGCGGGCCTGTTCGTCGCCAGCGGTTCGATGGGCAACCTGGTATCGGTGCTGGCGCACTGCACGCGCGGTGATGAAGTTATCCTGGGGGACAAAGCGCACACCTTCAAATATGAGGCGGGCGGGATTGCCGCGCTCGGCGGCGTGAATCCCCACACGATCCCCGTTCAGCCTGACGGCACACTGTCACTGGACGCCATCGAAAACGCCATCCGACCGGATGACATTCACATGCCGCCCACACGCCTGATCACGCTCGAAAACACGCAAGGCACCGTCGGCGGCGTACCGATCACCAAAGCCTATACCGACGCCGTCGGCAAGATTGCACAGCAGCATAATCTGGCCCTGCATATCGACGGCGCGCGCATTTTCAACGCGGCAGCGGCGCTCCGTGAGAATGTGGCCTCGCTGACTGCCGCCGCCGACAGCGTGACCTTCTGCCTGTCTAAAGGACTGTGTGCGCCGGTTGGCTCGGTCATCGTCGGCTCGCGTGGCTTCATCAAGCAGGCGCTGCGCGCGCGCAAGCTGGTTGGCGGGGCCATGCGGCAGATAGGCATCCTGGCGGCGGCGGGGCTGGTCGCGCTCGACACCATGCCGCATCGTCTGCACGAGGATCACGCTAACGCGCGCAAACTGGCCGAGGGACTGGCCGAACTCCCGCAGATTGACATCGACCTGGCGCATGTGCAGACCAATATGGTGTTCTTCAACCTGCGGGATGACGTACCCGTCACTGCGCCCGAACTGGCCGAACGCATGAAACGCCACTACAACATCTACATAATGGCCATGGGCGCGCGCCGTTTCCGGGCTGTCACCCACTACTGGATTCGCCCGGAGCATATCGATCAGGTGCTGGACGCGCTCACAAAGGAACTATCGTGAAACCGCCATTTGCTGACGATCACGGCGCGCCTGTTGAGTCATCCGCAGACGAGAACGGCGCACCAACACCGCCAAAACCGATGGCCCCCCGCCCCCGGCTGCGGGAGGGCCATCCGCCCCAGGCGATCCCCATCCGGCGCGAGGAGTCAAACGACAGCGCGGACAATGACTCGGCTGCGCGTCAGGCGCGCAGTACCCGGCAGGATTTAGACCCGATTTTCGGGTACATCCTGGCAATGGCGCTCAGCGTGGGGTTGACTCCGGTGCAGGCCAATACCCGCTATGTGCTGCTGTGGGCATTCATGGCAGCGATGGGCGGCGTGGCCTTCCTGCTCGGCAGCGGCATCAAGCTGAAAGTCACCGATCCGGGCGACCTGCTGTGGGGTCTGGGATTTGGGGTCTTTACCGGGGGCGCGTTGATGCTGGTCGGCGCAGATACACTGCAAACTGTATCGGACCGGTTGTTTGACGCAGGCGAAGCGGACAGCATTTTGCTGGATACGTGGGTGTTTCAGGCGATGGTGTTCGTGATGCCGGTCGCGGAGTCGCTGTTCTTCCGGGGGGCCATGCAGCGCGTACATTCGATTCCGTCGGTCGCAATTCTGGCAAGCATCTGGTCCATGCTGATGTTTTTCCCGCACCTGGAGCTTGCCAAAACGCCCGTTGTTGGCGTCATCTTTGGCACGGCGATTGTGCTGCTGAACTTCCTGTACAGCTACGTAAACTGGCGGCACGGGCTGGCAGCAAGCTTCTTCTGCCAGATCAGCGCGGGCACGCTGCTGCTGCTGGTTCCACGGCTGGTAACGCTGTAAACCCAATCCTACCACAATCCGCTTTATTCTACGCTTATCCAGATGCGCAGCCGGTCCAGGCGGCAGGTGATCGGCACGCTCTCAGCGTAACAGAAAAATGCCACCGATCCGCTGGTAAACGTCTCGTCGTTAACCACGGCAACCTGTATACCATTGACGCTGAGGATCACATCGCCGCTGGTAGATGATTGAATTGTAAGCGTATTGGTCACTGCGCCGCGCCGGATTATCGGGTGCGTCGTCCAGTCTTGCAGTTCGATACGATTGGCGTTACGGACAATCACAGCAGCGCGATACTGCCCCTGATCGGAAATGCCGAAGTACATAAAGTTATAATCATCCTGGTAATTAAACCAGATGCCGTAACGCGCTTCCCGGACGTTATCCTCAACAAGCTGTACATCCGCCTGCACAATATAATCAGCAAACTCCTGGTTTTCGATGGACCCCCACGACAGGCTAAAATCACGCTCCGCGATCTCAGACAGGTGAATCTCATAGGCCCCGTCAACGATACGGTTGGCATAAGTGCCGTCCTGTCCCTGGTACCACGTGTAAATACTGCTCCCCTGGTCAAACGTTTCATCTGCCAGCAAGGTATAGCCGGGAAATTCGTTTTGCGGGGTGGATGCTTGCGCGGCAGCGGCTTCTTCCGCGATATGACGCGACGTGTACACGGCGTTCAACCCCTGATCGGGCGAACTGTGCGAAGTCAGGGCCGCGTTCCATTCATCTTCGTGCAAAGTCACCACCGACTGCCCGACGACCTCGACGCTGGCAAACCAATCGTATAACGCCCCCTCAGAAGCAGCAATCACAGCCGCCAATGGGTCGTCCACCGGTTCGCCGGTAGCAAACCACTTTTGAAACCCATAGCTGAGACTGGCGGCCAGCGCTTCCAACCCGAAGGCTTCAGCCGCGTAAGAGTCGCGGTTATCTACCGCCAGGAACCACAACGCCGCCGCGTTTGTGTCCTCGTGCAGACTGATTTCAAGCGGGTAGCCGGAGAGATCAAAGCGATTCCCTTGTGCGTTCGCCGGGTGTGCGGGCGCGAGCACATAAGCGTATTTACCGCGCGGGTCCACCAGCAGGACCAACACCTGCGCGCGCGCACCGGATGGCAGATCAGGAAGTTCGACTGATGGCACGGTCACACGCAGCCGTGCGCCCTCCGCTGCAATCCCCAGAGTATGCAAAACCTCAGATGAAGGTGTCGGGGGAAATGTCGCCGTCGGCACACCCTCAGACGTCGTATCGCGGTCAGGATTGCCCGACAATGCGCAACCGGCCACCACCGGGATCAGGACCAGGCAGCAAATACTCAAAATAAAACGTCGATACATCAAAGCTGGCTCCGGTCGCTGTGAGCTAAGCGCGCGTATGCTTGCGCGCAAAATAGCCGTGAATCCAGCGCATTGTTTCCAGCACACTGTGCGGCTGGCGTTTGCCCTGTTCAAGCTGGCGCGTGATGCCCGTATCACCGAGTACGCGCTCGCTGGCGTGTTGGGCCATCACGTCAATCACGTCGGTAAGCTGCTGGCAGTCGCGCGCCAACTGGTCCTGGATGCGGCGCTTGTTGTACAGCGAGATGGTATTCCACAGGCTGTTGAGT
>CAZMNL010000081.1:0-5078 GCA_964567525.1 uncultured Anaerolineaceae bacterium | reverse complement strand
CGGCGCGCAGGGCCTGAGGTTCGACCGCCTTGTGTTGCAGTTGTTCGGATGCCCATTGCAGCCCTTGCAGCAGTTCGGTGATCGCGTTCGTCTCCCGCAGAAACATCGCCGCCGACCGGGTTCCGAACAAGTGCGCCATTTCTTCGCGATCAAGATTCAGCGGCATACTCTTGTGCTGGCCGAAATGCCCGCCGACAAACAACAGCAAGTCAAGCGCATCCTGCGGGGCGCTTTGTCCTTCAACAAACTGGCTGCGGTTGGCCGCCGTCCGTGCGTTTGAGTGCGCGCGCGGGCTGCCCAATGTATGAATCTGAACCGGAATCGTCAGCAGATTAGCGGCGACCTGCTGGCGTTCCTGCTCGTTTAGCCCGCCGGTCATGGTGTCCAGATCGCGGCGCAGCCGTAGAGTCGTCGGGTGTTCTTTGTTGCTGTGATAGATCGTGGCAATGTCAAAAAACAGTTCGGCGGTCACATGCAGGTTTTCGGCAAACTTGAGCAGGTCAGCATCGGGCAGCATGAACCGCATAATATACGTGGCGTACAGAATCGCGCCGATATCCGCGCCGAGTTCCTCGGATAGATAGCTGACCACTGCCGGGACTTTGCGCTGCGGAATGCCGCGAATATAGCGCCGCAGCAGTTCGAGCGCGGTGTTAGTGACCTCATCATTCCAGGTCAGCAGATGCCAGACGCGCGTCAGCAGCGCCGCCCCCTCAACCCCCATCTGGATCATGTGCTCGATCAAAGCGGCAGCCACACGCAGCGTATCCAATGCGTTCTGTGGCCTGGCGTGGAATTCCAACAGGCGAATAGTGTTATCGCGCCCTACAATGCCGATCAGATTCTC
The DNA here is from genome assembly GCA_964567525.1 of uncultured Anaerolineaceae bacterium. Classification (GTDB taxonomy): domain Bacteria; phylum Chloroflexota; class Anaerolineae; order Aggregatilineales; family Aggregatilineaceae; genus CAYRNY01. The sequence goes on along the minus strand of CAZMNL010000081.1, from coordinate 4,231 downwards.
ATCGTTGAAGATTAACGTCGTAAGCTGTCTGGCGACATATTCCATCTCGGCGGACCACTGCCGGTTATCCAGCACGCTGGTGTAAATCATCGCGCGTGGGCCGGGATGCACCGGGCTGTTTTCCAGGTGTTCCAGCGCTGTGATCAGGTCTTCGGTCGGCAGCGCCACCTGCCGGAACAGTTCCCCCACCACCGCGATAAACTCATCGAGCCGGTCGCCCCCATACAACGTATTCTGATAGTAACCAAGCATCGCGGCAGCATGTTCGAAATCGTGCGTTTGCAGCAGCAGTTGCAGCAGAATACGCGGCCCCGGCACAGGAAGATCGTTCAAAATTTCGACGGTGCTCAAGTCGTCAATGATATGCTGCACCAGGACGCGAAACTGCTCGCTGCGCGGTGATTGGGTCATGACAAGCAGGGCTTGCAGGCCGTGAATATCGATCAACTCCGAGCGCCGCTGCATGACGGCCAGTTCGACCAGCCGGGACAATACCAGCATCCGTGAACCATCACCAAAAGCCAGCGCCCCATGATGCAGCAGTTGCGGCGGCGGCGACGAACGCGCGCCCGCCTGTAAATAGGTAAACACCGCTTGCAGCGCCTGAGGCAAATGGCGCGTAAAAGCACGATCATCGACTAACTGCTGCAAAGCTCCGGGGGGCATATACTCTGCTGCCAGTAGAAAGATATGCCGGGCAAGCTTGCTATCCGTGCGGGCGGCAGCGCTGGCGATACCGATCACGTCACCCATAATATCCTGCAAACGTAAAACGGGCGGGGCCTGCCGCAGAGAATTGATGAATTTGAACGCCGGTTCGGGCTGCCCGACGTTAACCAGCGCGCTCAGGTGCGTTTTTGCGGCGGTTTGCAGCAGCGGCTGCCACTGTGCGGGAGAGCCTTCCGGCACGCGCAGCATCCAGCGTTCCAGCATCGTAAAGACCAGCCGGGCCTGCCCGTTTTCAATCGCGGCGTTAAGTTGATCGACAACTCCCTGCGTCAGATCGGGATACGTTGCGCACTGGGCTGCGATCACGTCCGCCGATGCGGGTTCTTCCAGCGCCAGCGCAAAAGCCAGCAAATGCCGGATATAGACCTGCCGCAGATCATCGGGCAGCGTGGGGTCCTCGCGCAGCACCCCCGCGACCAGGTCGCGGTCGGCAGGCTGGCCATCGCGCACGATCTGATCGAGCGCCGCGCGCCGCGATACCCACTTGAGCGCCTTGCCCAGGTTCTCGCGGCGCATGGCGCGCCAGACAGCAGTACGAGCCAGCCGTTCGGTTTCTGCTACCACGACACTCGGATCAAGCCGGAGCTGTGCCAAAATGTAGCGACTGTAGGCGTCCTCTGGTGCGGGTGTCAGCAGTTTACCCCTGCCCCAATCGTACACCACGTGTTTAGGCGGGACCGTATTGGCGCTGGCAAATTTAATTTGCACGTTCACCGCGTCAAAATCGCTGACCTGCGTGGCAAAGGTGATACCCGCACGAGCGGGTGTGGGCAGCAGACTCATCAACCCCTGGAGAAACTGGAGCCGCTTCTCCAGCACCGGCGGACTGTTGACAATCGCTACCGGCCACCCCTGCACAATACCGGCCAGAATTCCTTCCACTGTGGCGAATTGGTCTTCGCAGTACAACAGCAGGTCCATCAGTGCGTCGGTTTGCTGTTCGGCGGTTGGGGGAACCGGATCGCGCAGTTCAAACGGCGCGAGATCGGTCCTGACTTCGGAGAAGGACGGCATCGGCATCATGCCCAGCGCGCGAAACGCCAGCACATTACCCCCCAACTGGCGCAGTACCCCCAGGGGCATCATGATAAACATGACTTGCGGCAACCCCTGATCGCTGCGCTGCGCTTTGACGAGGATATAGTCGGCGGCCTGGCTTCCACCGCGAAACAACCCCAGCGCACCGGGCATATCATCGTTCGTTTCATGCGGCATGGGCGGGCGCAAGCGCGCAAGCTGCACGCTCGCGGTCGCCTGTTCCGGGGTAACTGCCGGGGTACGCGCGATCACGCCAGCGGTCACGGATGCGCGCTGTTCGCCCACAATCAGATTACCGTAGTACAGCCGGTCGAGTTGGATTGAATTGGTTTCCGCCACCGTGCCCACCACATCACTAAAAAAGGATCGTTCTCGATATGCTGAGACTATTTTACAGGATGCCGCGCAGTAAGGCGAAGACGCCCTGTAGAATGGTACTTTTTCGTTAGACTTTCGGTATACCACGCCTGACAGCCCCATTTTGATCAGGTATGATGAGAGAAACAATTTTTGTAGGACATTCATAGGAGAAAACGATTCACATGACAACACTGACGCCGCAAGAAATCAAACAAGCGCATCAACTGCGGGCTGAATTCACCTACGAAGTCAGGCCGGTAGAAAAAGGCTACGCGAACCGCACGCTCTACATTAACCTCTCGGATAACACCATCACCAGTAAACCCGTTACCCAGGAAATGAAAGACACCTTCACGGGGGGCAAGGGCTTCTGTATGTGGCTGTTGTGGAACGCGATCAACGACAGCACGCGCTGGGACGATCCCGAAAATGAACTGGTCATCGCGGGCGGGCCGATTGGCGGCATCACCGCGTATCCCGGCTCCGGCAAATCGACCGTCGTGACCGTGTCTCCGCTAACACAGTCGGTGATCGATAGCAACGTCGGCGGGTATTTCGGCCCCTATCTGAAGTTTGCCGGTTTCGATGCGATGGAGATTCAGGGCATCGCCGATAAAGACGTGATCATCGTTATCGACGGCGACGAGGGCCGCATCACCATCGAAGAAGCGCCGCTGGAAGACCTCGATACACATCTGGTCGGTCGCCAGCTTACCGAAATGTACGCGCAGGGCGAGCGCGATATGAAAAGCGTTTCGGTGGTATCTGCCGGGCAAGCAGCAGAATACTCGCGCTATGCCGCGCTGAACTTTAGCTGGTACGACGTGCGCCGCAAGGAAGTTCGCGTCAAGCAGGCCGGGCGCGGCGGCGCGGGACTCGTCTTCCGCAAGAAGCGCATTAAGGCGATTGTCGTGCGCTACAGCGAGATGAAGGGCGACAGCAACAACCCCGCCGATATGACCCTGATCCGGCAAGCGGGCAAACGCATCAACCGCGAGATATCCGAACTGGACAGCAAACAGAACAACATGCGCTCAGTCGGTACGGGACATATCCCGCCGATCATGAACGAGTTCGACCTGCTGCCGGTCCACAACTACCGCTACGGCTCGCACCCGCAGGCCAACCAGATCGATGACACAGTGTGGAAGGAACTGTTCACGCAGGGTGTGCCGGATGGCTGCTGGTATGGCTGCACACTCTCCTGCGCGCACGGCGTCGATCACTTCCACCTGCAAACCGGACCCTACAAAGGACAGACGGTGCTGGTCGATGGGCCGGAATATGAAACCATCGCGGGCGAAGGATCGAATATCGGCGTTTTTGACCCGCTGGCAATCGTCGAGATGAACTTCTACTGCGACACCTACGGGATCGACACGATCTCGTTTGCCAATTCCATCGCCTTCGTGATGGAATGCTACGTCGAAGGCGTGATCGACGACGAGGTGACCGGCGGCCTCAAGATGGAATGGGGCAACGCGGAAGCGGCGCTCGAACTGCTGCACCAGATGGCGCGCGGCGAAGGCTTCGGCTATGTCGTCGGGCAGGGTGTGCGCTACATGAAGCAGTTGTTCGTCGAGCAGTACGGCGCGGACCCGCAGTTCATGCAGGATATCGGCATGGAAGTCAAGGGGATGGAAGTCTCCGAATACGTCACGAAGGAATCACTGGCACAGCAGGGCGGCTATGGCATGGCACTGAAGGGCGCGCAGCACGACGAAGCGTGGCTGATCATGATGGACATGGTCCGTAACGAAATCCCCACCTTCGAAGCCAAAGCCGAGGCCCTGCACTACTTCCCGATGTGGCGCACGTGGTTCAGCCTGCACGGGCTGTGCAAGCTGCCCTGGAACGACATCATCCCCGAAGGTAACAAGGACACCGCCGAACCGCACAAGGTCCCGGAACACGTCGAAAACTACTGCTGGCTGCACGAAGGTCTGACGGGCAAACCCACCACGCCGGATGACCTGATCGCGCAGTCGGAGCGCGTGTATAACTTCCAGCGTTTGCTGGCGCTGCGGTTGGGCTTCGGCACCCGCGAGCATGACTATCCCCCGTACCGCGCGATGGGGCCGGTCACGGTGGACGAATACGAATC
>CAZMNL010000080.1:0-9886 GCA_964567525.1 uncultured Anaerolineaceae bacterium | reverse complement strand
CGTCAACGACTACTTCCAGTTCGCGCCGGTTGAGTAAACGCTAAACCGGATAGCAGTGCTTCAGGGGCCGGTGCGCCGGTCCCTGGAATGCTAAACTGGGCAGCCGGGTTTGTTATCACCCGGCTGCCATCCCCGCAGCCGTTTTGCAATTACTATAGGGAGACTTAATAATATGTTAAATGGAAATCTTATTCACCCAGAGATTTTAGGTGTTTTAGGCACGGCGGGGCACGGATCGCAAATTCTGATCTCCGACGGTAACTATCCGCACGTGACCGGGTCCCCGCTGGGAGTGCCGCGCGTGTTTCTCAATCTCGCGCCGGGCAAACTGAGCGTGACCGACGTGCTGGAAACGCTCGTCACCGCCATCCCAATTGAGGCGGCACATGCCATCTGGCCCGACGACGACCGCGAACCTCCGATCTTTGCCGAGTACCGCCAACTGCTGCCGGATATCGAGATCAACAAACTGGGACGTTTCCCATTTTACGAGGCGGCGCGCGGGCGCGATACTGCGCTGGTGATCGCCACCGGCGAGCAGCGCACCTGGGCGTGTATTCTGCTCACCATCGGGGTGATCCAGCCCCGGTAAACCCTTACCCACAGTCAGACAGGGGAGAAAGCTAATGACCGAACAGGAACTCAGACTCAAGTCGGTGGCCTATCGCAAAACCATTTTGCAGATTATCCATCATGCCCAGGCAGGGCACACCGGCGGCAGTCTGTCATGCGTCGATATTCTCAACGTGCTCTATAACCACGTGATGCGCGTGTCGCCGGACACGTTCAACGATCCCAACCGCGACCGCTACGTTCAGAGCAAGGGGCATTCGGTTGAGGCGCTGTATACCGTGCTGGCTGATCAGGGCTTCTTCCCCGCTGAAGAACTCCAGACGATCAGCCGGTACCGCTCGCATCTCGTCGGGCATCCTACGCGCAAAGTTCCCGGCATCGAGCAGAATACCGGCGCGCTCGGTCATGGTTTATCGGTGGCGGTGGGCATGGCGCTCGCAGCCAAAAAAGACGGGCGTAGCTACCGCGTGTTCACGCTGCTGGGTGACGGCGAACTGACCGAAGGTTCCAACTGGGAAGCCGCCATGAGCGCCGCGCACTACAAGCTGGATAACCTGGTCGTGATCGTGGACCGTAACCGGCTGCAAATCACCGGCCCGACCGAAGAAGTGATGGCACTGGAACAACTTTACGACAAGTTCACCGCGTTCGGGCTGGCGGTGCGCGCCTGTGACGGTAACGACATTGGCGACCTGGTGCGGACTTTCAATGCGGTACCTTTTGAAGCGGGCAAGCCCAATCTGCTGATTGCCAACACAGTCAAGGGTAAGGGGATCAGCTTCATCGAAAACGCGCTGAACTGGCACCACAAAGTCCCCAGTGACGACGAATTAGCGCGCGCGCTGGCGGAGCTGGACCACGCAGAAGAACAGTTGAAAGCGGCGGTGTGAGATGGGCAACACAAACACAAACGGCACGACAACAGACATGGGACGGGCTAACCTGGAAGAATTTGCCGCCACGCTGCTCGAACTGGCGCGCGAGGACCCCGACCTGTTGATCGTTACCAGCGATTCGCGCGGGTCTGGCAAGCTGGGTTCGTTCGCCCAGGAACTCCCCGACCAGGTGATCGAAGTGGGCATCGCCGAGCAAAACCTTGTCGGGATCGCGGCGGGGTTGGCGTCGGCGGGCAAGCGCGTGTTCGCAGTGTCGCCCGCGTGTTTTTTGACGGCGCGCGCGCTGGAACAGATCAAAAACGATGTCGCCTATTCCGATCATCCGGTCAAGCTGATCGGCATCAGCGCGGGGGTGAGCTATGGCGCGCTCGGTTCCACGCACCATTCGCTGCACGATTACGCTGTGCTGCGCGCGATCAACAACATTGACGTGATCGCCCCGGCGGACAACTGCGAGACGCGCGCGGCGATCCGGGCAGCGGCGGCACATTCCCGCCCGGTGTACCTGCGCTTCGGCAAAAAAGCCATGCCACACCTGCACGCATCGGGTACGCCGTTTGAGATCGGCAAGGCGATCACGCTGGCGGAAGGTGATGACGTGACCTTCATCGCAACCGGCGAAACCGTCCCATGCGCGATGGGGGCGCGGCACGTGCTGGAGTCGGCGGGCCTGTCGTGCGGCGTGATCAGTATGCACACGGTCAAGCCGCTGGACAAAGACGCGCTGATCGGGGCGGCGCGGCGCTCCAAAGCCGTGATCACGGTCGAGGAACACAGCGTCTTTGGCGGGCTGGGCGAGGCGTGCGCGGCGGTCCTGATGCAGCAGCGCATTTATACGCTGCTGAAGATTGTCGCCATCCCGGACGAATATACCGTCACCGGCAGCCAGTCGGATATCTTCACGCATTATGGGATCACGCCGGAGGGCCTCGCAGCGGTGGCGCAGCAGGCGCTAGGGGTGGAGGTCACGACGTGAGCAGGATTCTGGCACTCGATCAAAGCACGTCCGCGACCAAAGCGCTGCTGTTCGATACGTCCGGCGCGCTGATCGCCAAGACCGCGCGCGACCATAAACAGCATTACCCCCAACCCGGTTGGGTGGAGCACGACGCCGAGGAAATTTACGCGAACACGCTGGCCGTGTTCCGTGACCTACTGGTGCAGCATCCCGCCGCGCGCGAGGATCTGTTGTGCCTGAGCATCACCAACCAGCGCGAAACGATTGTGGTCTTCGACAAGGCGACCGGCAAGCCGCTGTACAACGCGATTGTGTGGCAGTGCCGCCGGGGTGATCCGCTCTGCGCGGCGCTGAGCGCACAAGGCCACGCAGACACCGTCCACCACAAAACCGGCCTGAAGATCGACACGTATTTCCCTGCGTCTAAACTCACGTGGCTGTTCGAGCACGAACCGGCGCTCAAGCAGCGCGTCGAAAACGGGGACGCGCTGATCGGCACGATTGACACGTACCTGGTCTACCGGCTGACGGGCGGCGCGGTCTTCGCCACCGACCACACCAACGCCAGCCGCACGCTGTTGTATAACATCGGCGCTCTGGCATGGGACGCGGACCTGTGCGCGCTGTTTGGCGTGCCGGTGGACGCGCTGCCGGATGTGCGCGAGAGCAGCGCGCAGTTTGGCATGACCGATCTCGGCGGCCTGCTCGATTCCCCAATCCCGATTTGTGGTGTGATGGGCGATTCACAGGCGGCGCTGTTCGCGGAGCGCTGCTATCGCCCCGGCATGGCGAAAGTCACCTTCGGGACCGGGTCATCGGTGCTGCTGAACATCGGGGACACGCTGCGCTATTCACCCAACGGCATTGTGACCACGATTGGCTGGGTGCATGGCGGCGTGCCGGTCTACGCCTTTGAGGGCATCATCAACTTTACCGGGGCCACCGTCGCGTGGCTGCGTGATCAACTAGGCCTGATCGCCGACTCTGCCGAGTCCGAAGCGCTGGCGGAGTCCGTGCCGGACAACGGCGGGGTGTATCTCGTGCCTGCGTTTGTCGGACTCAGCGCCCCGTACTGGCGCGCGGACGCCAGGGGCGCGATTGTCGGCCTGACGCCCGCGGCCACACGCGCACACGTCACACGTGCCGCGCTGGAAGCTATCGCCTACCGTGTGCGCGACGTGCTCGGCCTGATGGCGCAGGATGCCGGTGTGACACTCGAACATGTACACGGGGATGGCGGCGCAGTGAGCAACCGCTTTCTGATGCAGTTCGTTGCGGACATGACACGCTATACCGTGCGCGCGTCCAGCCTGCCGGAGCTTTCGGCGCTGGGGGCGGTACTTGCCGGGGCGCTGGGCATGGGCGTCTATGCCGACCTGCACGCGCTGGACCAACTGCCGCACGCCTTCGTCGACTATGTGCCCTCAATGGACCTTGAGAGCGCCGAACAGTACTACGCGGGCTGGCGGGCTGCCGTGCAGCAAGTTTTAGGCTGATTCACAGAAATAGTTGCCCATTGCATGTTTTTCACCCCGGAAGCATTCAAGGTTCCTCGCACACGGAACGGCGATCAGGTCCGGCGGTGCGCGTTGATTGCGTCACGCAGCGTGCGCGCAGCGTGCGCAGGATCGTCCGCGAAGATGATCCCGCGTGACGAGTTGATGATCATGCCACGCCCGGCGGAATCCAGGCCCACGCGCACGGTCGCGGCCACGTCGCCACCCTGCGCCCCGACTCCCGGCACCAGCAGCGGCATATCGCCGACCGCCGCCCGGATGCGGCGCAGTTCGTCCGGGTAGGTCGCGCCCGCCACCAGCATACAGTTGCCGTGCGTGTTCCAGTCCGCCGCGACGCGCCCCGCGATCACCAGCCACAGCGGCAGCCCCTCGACCGGCAAATCTTGCAGTTCACCCGCGCCGGGGTTCGAGGTACGGCACAGCAGGATACAGCCCTTGTCCGCACGCTCCAGGAAGGGGGCCAGCGCCTCGCGGCCCAGGTACGGGTTGAGCGTCACCGCGTCAAAGCCCAGGTGGTCGAAGATCGCCGTCACGTAGCCCTGGTTCGTTGAGCCGATGTCGGCGCGTTTGGCGTCGCAGATTGTCAGGATGTCGGGATGCTGCACGCGCAGATAGTCCTGGGTCAGTTCCAGCGCGCGTAAACCTTCGACTCCGCGCGCCTCGTAGAACGCGATATTGGGCTTGTATGCAGCGGTGTAGGCGTGCGTCTGTTCGATGATCCAGCGGTTGAACGCGAACTGCGGCACGTCCTCGGCCAGAAAACGCGCCGGCAGGCGCGCGTAGTCGCTGTCCAGGCCCACACACAGCAGTGAGTTAACCGCATCGGCGCGGCGGTTGTATTTGTCGATGGCGGCGCTCATGTCTCGTCCGGCTCCGGCTGTGTGCTGACCTGCGCCTTGATCCAACCGTGCGGATTGCGCATCCACGTTTCCAGGATGGTGAGTTCGCCTTCACCGAACAGGCCGCGCTTTGACGCTTCGACCACGATCTCAGAAAACGGGGCCAGCGGGTGCAGATGGACGTGTGCGGCGTCGAAGGCATGCTGAGCTTCGGCGAAGCCGTAGGTCGTGATACACACGCAGTCGGTGACGGTCGCGCCCGCTTCGCGCAGCGCGGTAACTCCTGACAGGCTGCTGCCGCCGGTCGTCACCAGGTCCTCAACCAGCAGCACGTGTTTTCCCTCAACCGCGCCGCCTTCGATCTGGCTGCGCGTGCCGTGCTCTTTGGCTTCTTTGCGCACGAACACCGACGGCTGCTGGCGCGTATACGCGAGCGCAGCGCTGTGCGGAATGCCCGCCGCCGCGATTCCAGCGATCACGTCGAAGGCCAGTTCGCGCGCCGCGATCAAGGCCCCCAGGCTCTCGATCACGACCTGCCACTGCGCGGGCCAGTACGGCAGCCGCCGGTTATCGACATAGACCGGCGATTGGATACCGGATTTGAACGTGATCGGTTTGTGCGGGGTGAAGACCACCGCTTCGCAGTCCAGCAGCGCCGCCGCGACCTGTTCGTGAATAGCGTGCAGTAATGGCATGTATGCTCCCTAAGCGATAAACCCGTGCTTACGCAACCAGCTTTCCAGCTTGATCTCGCCCGGCTCGGTGATCATCGTGCCCCGGTCGATGCCTTTGGGACTTACCCCGGCATCCAGTGGGACGGGGTCCTCGTGGGGCACATCTTCGCCGGGCCGCGCCACGATCAGAGTCGGCACGGATTGAAAGCCGGTCCATTCCACCACGCGGGTTTTCGCGTTTTCGTCCTCGTCGATGAAAATCTCGCGGTAAGGGACGTTTTCACGCTCCAGTACGCGTTTCGCCGTGCGAACATATGGACACGAGCGCGTGCGGGTATACATTACCAGTTCATAGTCAGCCATTGACGCAAAATTTCCTTTCTAACGCGCATTCCTCACAGTAAGCAAACGGGGAGCTTCTCAGGCTACGCACGCCGTGCCCGGCCACGTTAGCGCCTGATGGCCCCGTCCAGGCCGATTCGACCCTAAAAACAGGATATTCCAGACGGCGTTCACGTCACGGTCCAGCGTGAGGCCGCAGCGAGGACAAACATGTACGCGAACGCTCAGGTCTTTTTCGCCAACCTGCGCAACTGGTACTGTTGGAACGTGTACTCATCCCACGCGCGCGTTGCAGGCGGCATTGATAGTTTCATGCGTTGCTGGCAACGCGCGATGTTGTTCAGGCGTTGGGTGCGGCTTAACCTTAGCTGTTAGAATCGTGCCGGCAGGGTAACATAGGTTGAGATTGAAAGTCAAGCCCCTGGTGCAAAGGTGGCGTTTGGCCGAGAACGCACCATGCGCTGCCGGTTACGCTCATGTCCTCGCCGGTGTGGATGTCACTGTCACTGGTCGTGGCGATGTTAGGCTCCTGTTTGTGTGTAAGTATCTGGTTCATGACCTGCCGGTACATGCTCTGAGCGTTCCAATTTGCCCTGCTGCGATCAAATTGGGTTTGACCGAAGGCATACAGTGTGCTATATTGGCATTAATCAAGGTTGTATTGACGCACGCTACTCCTGATTTGCGTATCCACAAAATGTTAAAATTTCCTGTCCTCAGGTAGACATTATGGTATCAACTGCGTGGCGCTGGCTCTCCCGGCGGCATGTTCATGAGAACGTGTTAGTGTTGGCGGCTGTATCCAATAGATATCTCTTCCACAGCATAATGTCAACACAGCCTCACCTTCTCAACCTTGCATCAAGCATAACAGCGTTTGTTAGCCTGCGCACATCGGTGCGTGTGGCTTTGGTCGGAGATTCCGTATGGACATAGCAGAACTGGAAATGCAAAATCTCGATACCCTGCGTGATCTGGCGCGTCAGGCCGATATTGCAGGGTTTAGCCGCTTGAAGAAGCAGGACCTGATCTTACGTTTATTACGCGATAAAGCGGAAAAACAAGGTCACGAACTGCGCGGCGGTATCCTGGAAGTGATTGATGACGGGATTGGCTTCTTGCGGGCGGAAAAATATTTGCCCGGCCCGAATGATATCTACGTCAGCCAGACGCAGATTCGCCGCTTCGGACTACGCACAGGGGATATGATCATTGGGCAGGTCCGCCCGCCCAAAGATTCGGAGAAGTATTTCGGGCTGCTGCGTGTGGAAGCCGTCAATGGGCTGGACCCGGAGAATGCCAAACGTCGCCCGCGATTTGATGATCTCACCGCGATTTTTCCCGAAGAACGTTATAATCTTGAAACCAATCCCCGTATACTCTCAACACGCATGATCAACCTCGTGACACCGGTGGGGCGCGGGCAGCGCGGCTTGATCGTCAGCCCGCCCAAAGCTGGTAAAACCACCGTCTTGAAAGAGGTTGCGAACGCCATCAGCTATAACTATCCGGAAGTTCACCTGATGGTGGTGTTGATTGGTGAGCGTCCCGAAGAAGTGACCGATATGGACCGGTCGGTGCAGGCTGAAGTCATCAGCAGCACGTTTGACGAGCCGGTACAGTATCACGTTCGTGTGGCGGAAATGGCCCTGGATCGCGCCAAACGCCTGGTCGAATCTCAGAATCACGTCGTGATCTTGCTGGACAGCATCACGCGCCTTGCCCGCGCGTATAACCTCGTTGTGCCCCCTAGCGGCAGAACGCTTACCGGTGGTCTTGACCCCTCGGCGCTCTACCCACCCAAGCGGTTCTTCGGTGCGGCACGTAACATCGAAGAAGGTGGCAGCCTGACGATTGTGGCAACCTGCCTGGTCAAAACGGGCAGCCGCATGGACGATGTGATCTACGAGGAATTCAAGGGCACGGGCAATATGGAACTGCACCTCTCGCGCGAGCTTCAGGAACGGCGCGTATTCCCGGCCTTCGATATCATGCAATCCTCGACGCGCCGCGAAGAACTGCTGCTTGGCCCGGATATTTTGCAGCGTGTGTGGACTATGCGCCGCATGTTGGTGCAGATGACCCAACCGCCCGCCAACTACGATACCCTTAGCGCGACCGAAGCGCTGATCAATCAAATCCGGCACACGGATAACAACGAACAGTTCCTTGAAGAACTGACGCACGGTTTCTAAGCGCGCGACCCTTAACATCTCAACCGGTGGCTGCCAGCTAATGAGCACCTGTCTTCGGACAGGTGTTTTTTTCGTTCGCTCAAGTATACAAATAGTGCAATGGGGTGTGGCTACTTTTGAGAGAATGTGAAGGACAGAAGAAAACTCGCGATGAGAGAGCCAGACCAACATCATCAGTTTCTACCAGCATAAGCATGACATGCATTATTGTATAAAATTACATTTGTAACTTTTTGTGAACTAGAAAAGCGGGTAAAGTCTCCTGGTACGGCAACACGCATCACTGCTGTTATCGTCACCCATGCCAAAAACAGATTAAGGAGTCTTGCATGAAAACCCGCCTGTTGGTTCTTGTATTGTTGCTTGTTTCTATCCTGCCGCTAAGTGTCCCCGCCAGCGCGCAGGATACCGCCTCGGAAGTGCGCATCAGCATTGTCAGCGATCAGTGGGGCCTGACGCCCTACGACTACAACACCGGCTATCCCGGCTATATCATGATGTCACTGGTTTACGATAACCTGCTGTGGTTCGGGCCGGACGGCGCGCTGATCCCCTGGCTGGCCTCAGATTACAGCACTTCTGAAGATGGCCTGACCTGGACCTTCACGCTTCAGCCAGACGCCGTATGGCACGATGGTGAGTCGGTCACTGCGGATGACGTCGCTTTTACGATGGACTTCATCAAGAACAACAAACATCTGCGCTGGACCGATCCCGTCACCACACAGATTGAGTCGGTCGAAGTCGTGGACGAACACACCGCCGTGTTCCATCTCACGGCCCCGACGCCCGGTTTCGCGCTGCTCATCGCCGCCGATGTGCCGATTCTGCCCCAGCACATCTGGCAGGGTGCGGAACTCATCTGGGGCGAACCGGTCGAAGTGCCGCCCATTGGCAGCGGGCCGTACAAACTGGTCGAACATCAAACCGACGTGATGTACCGCATGGAAGCCAACCCGGATTACTGGGGCGGTGCGCCGCTGGTTGACAGCGTGATTTTCGTGATCATCACCGACGCCAACGCCCAGATGACCGCGTTGCGCAGCGGCGAGATCGACTTTGCGACCAGCTATGTGCCGCCGGAACTGATCGAAACTCTCGATGACGGCGTTAACGTCACCGTCGCCCGCGCACCGGGTTACGTGGTAGACTACGTGGGGATGCACGCCGACCGCGCGCCCCTGGATGATCTGGCGTTCCGGCTGGCGTTGTCGTATGCGGTGGACGTGAACGAGATCACCATGACGCTGTATGGTGACTACGCCGTGCCCGGTTCGCCCGGTTACGTGCCGCCCAGCGCACCCTGGGCTACGCCCATTGAGCCGCAGTATGACCCGGCCTATGCCGCTGAACTGCTTGACGCAGCGGGCTACCTGGACACGGATGGCGACGGTTGGCGCGAAACCCCGGACGGCGAAGCGATTGCCCTGGAAATGCACACCCAGACCAGCAGCCCGATCCGCTTGCGTGCCGGGGAACTGGTGGCCGAATACGCCGCAGAAGTGGGTATCCGCATCACGCCCACGCCGGGCGAATTCGCTACCTGGATGACCACCGTCCGCGAACGTGGCGATTACGATATGTACCTGGGCGGATGGTCCGCGCCCGTGCAGCAGAACCCGGATCGCATGGCGCAGTTATTCCATACGGAAGGTGCGCTCAACTTCGTCGAGTTCAGCGATCCGGACATGGACGCCCTGCTGGACGCCTTCACCGCCGAACTGGACCCGGATCGACGACTGGAACTGGCCGCAGCTATCCAGGAACAGATCGCCGCCAACGCGCCTTACCTCTCGCTCTACTACCCGGACGTGCTGCAAGGCTACCGTCCCGGCGCGTATGACGGCTGGATCACGGTTTCCGGCACGGGCGCGTTTGACAAGCTGTCGTTC
>CAZMNL010000079.1:0-9936 GCA_964567525.1 uncultured Anaerolineaceae bacterium | reverse complement strand
CATTACAGCAAACGTCAACCTTAATTATGAACGCGTCAAAACACAACTCTCGAGTCAGAAAAACATTCCGGATGATGAAGAGAAAACCGAACAGATGTGCATCTCGGCCAACACAACCCGCCGGGGCTAGATCAAGCGCAAACCGGCCAGCGCAAGCGCGCCCGGCGCGGTAGTAGACTGTCCTCCAACCGTATTGCCGTACCGCACGCAGGTTGCCAATGGCTCTTGGCGCAGATAGCCATACACAAAACCGGCATTGAAACAGTCGCCTGCACCGGTTGTATCTACGACAGTCACATCCAGCGCAGGCGACTCGATGAATTCATCGCCGCGCTGAGCCAGTGCGCCGCGTTTGCCACACTTGATAACCACAAGCGGGACCAACTCAGCCAGGCGATTGAGCGCCTTTTCAACAGTCGGCGCGCCTGTGATTTTCAGAGCCTCATCGGCGTTGGGCGCAAAGATATCGACCTGCCGCAGTTTTTCAACCACCCCCGGCGAGTCAAGTGTCAGGGCCGTATCCTGGCAATCCAGAAAGAGGGTGAAATTACTGCGGTTACTGAGCTGACTCAAGTTATCCACCTGGTCCAGAAATTGCAGGCCATGCAGAATGACACAGCGTGGCTGGTGCTGCTCGATCAGGGTAACCGGGATCGTTTCGTCAATTTCGTCGATATAACTGACAAAACCCCGGTCATGCTCAAACGAAAAGGCCGCTGCGATACGCCTGACAGGATGATCATGTCGTTGGAATAAAGCGGTGTCGATCCCTTCGCTGGCTACAGCATCCAGGATGAACCGGCTAAACAAATCAGTCCCGATATGCCCCATCCAGCCGGTTTTTACGCCAAGATAGTGCAGGGCTACGGCGGTGTAGTACGATCCCCCCGGCACGATTTCAAATCCCCGGCTGTAAATATCACGTCCCACCTGCGGCAATTCGGGCAGCCCGGTGAACACCATATCACAGAAATACGAACCGGCGAGCATCACATCGTATTGTTCAGCCATGATATCAGGCCCATTCACCGACATACGGCGCGTGCGCAGCCAGGTACTCATCAACCAGCACCTGCGCGCGCGAATATGACATGACAAGCGGATGCGCCATCAACGCCATGATCGCGGTGCCGCGGCTGTGCGTCTGCACCGCTTCAACGGTCAGGCGCTCGTACTGTTTGACGCCGCGCATCAGTATGCCCTGCCTTTCCGGCACCTCTCCAATGGGCAGCGGGTGAATGCCGTGCCGGTCTACAATGCAGCTTACTTCGACAACATCATCCGGCTGCATACACGCAATCGCACCGGCATTCGGCACATTGAGCGCAATATGCAGCGGTTCATGCGTCTCAAACGCCTGGATGATGTCCAGTGCCACGCCCGCGTAACCTTCGCCCTCATCGCTCGCCACGTCATTGGCATAGTCCTGGTGATCGGCCTCTTCCATATCGGGCGCATCAGCGCGCGCATAGTGCATGTAGGTCGAGGTGCGGCGCGCGTTCGCCGCGTGATAGATTTTCAGCGCGCGGTCCGATTCCTGATCGATGTCTATGGCGTGCAGGTCAGCTAACAACTGCCGGTTGATCGTGACGATTTCCTCGCCGCGCGTCCTTTCGTCGCTTTGGATAGACGTTACCGCGCGTTCAGCGTAGTAGTAGTAAAACAGGTATTCGTTGAGCCATTCACCAAACTGCCTGACCAACGCCGGTTCAAAGACGCGCAGTTCGCTGTTGTTGATAAAGGCATCGTTTGCGAGCAGTTCGGGCAACACATCACGCCCATTGACCCATGCACGCCGCGCCCACGACAGGTGATTCAGCCCGTAGACCTCGGTACGAACATCGCTGGCGGACACATTCAGCCAGTGGGCAACGGCATGTTGGGCAAGGTTGGCCCCGTCACAGATGCCCACCGCGCGCGTGAAGCCTGCGTTATGCAAACCCTGTGCGACCAGTCCCGCCGGGTTGGTGAAGTTGAACATCCACGCTTGCGGCGCGAGTTCCTCAATCAGCCGGGCATAACCCAGAATCGCCGGGATGCTGCGCAGCGCCATTGCGAATCCGCCGGGGCCGGTGGTTTCCTGCCCCAGCACGCCATGCCGCAGCGCGACACGTTCATCGATCACGCGCCCCTCGTCGCCGCCCACGCGAATCGAAGTGACCACGTAGTCAGCCCCATCAATGGCCGTGCGTGGGTCGGTGGTGGTGGTGATGTGGACGGTACTGCCCATCTGGTTTGCAATGACCTGGCAAATGTTACCGATGATCGCCAGTTTGGGGCCATCAATATCCATCAGACACAGTTCATCCAGGTGAATCTGCTCAGCGCGTTTGAGAGTTGAAGTTACGAACAGTGGTGCGCGCACGCCACCGCCACCAATCAAAGTCAGTTTCATCGTTCAGATATCCTTATAGTCATGGCGATAAGGCCAGGGATCATGTGCCGCCAGAGCATCCAACACCACTGAATTTTCTCAGCGCCAGAGCTGCTCACGGCCTGTGAGTCTCATGATTTGACCGACCCGGAGGTTATGCCGCGAATAAAACTACGCTGAAACAGGAAATAGAAGATGATCACCGGCAGCGCAACAATGATAGCCGCCGCTGACATCACCGATACATCCGATTGATAGCGCCCGCGCAGCATCGCCAGGCCAACAGGCAGCGTGCGCATATCGCCGGTCACCATCACCAGCACCAGGAAAAACTCGTTCCAGGTCCACATGAAAAACAGCACGGTCAGCGACATGAGCGCAGGCAGTGATAAGGGTAGCAAAATGCGCCAGAGCACGCCCCACGAACTGCACCCATCGACGACCGCCGCATCAATGAGATCGCGCGGCATCCCCTTGAAGTTGGCGCGCATCCAGAACGTGCCGAAAGAGAAGCCCATCGCGGCCTGTGGGATAATCAGTGACCAATAGGTCCCACGTATGCCCAGTTTCCCGACTAACTCCCACAAGGGAATAATCGTGGCCTCGAACGGAACGGTGAGACCCACCAGAATCAGGATCAGCAGAATCCGTTCGCCCGGAAAACGCATCAGCCCAAAGGCATAGCCTGACATGGTACAGATCACGACTGAAATGATCACCGTTGGCACAACCACGATCACGCTGCTGCGAAAGTAGGCGCTGAAGCGCGCGCCTTCCCAGGCGCTTTGGAAGTTCTGGAACTGGGGTGATGAAGGCAGCGCGAATGGACCGGTTCTCATGTCAGCCGGAGATTTAAGCGCCGTCAGCACGATGCCCATAAAGGGCAGGACTGCGCCGAGCAGAAACACGGTCAGAACCGCGTAAACCAGACCGATCTGCATCCATTTGCGGTAGTTGATACGCCCTTGAGTCGATGGGCGCGTTAATGCGCGGATAGGAACCGTCATCGGTCACGCTCCTGGCGTGCTTGCAACACAATCGCCAGCACAGCCACCCCCGTAATGATGACGCTTAACACAACCGCCATCGCCGTGCCATAGCCCGCCTGTCGAAAACGAAATGTTTGTTCGTAGATCAGCATGGTGGTTACTTCTGTTTCTTGCCCAGGCCCGCCGCGTGTCAGCACAAATACCAGGCCAAACACGCGCAGGGCGGCAATGAACGTCATCACAAAGGCGACCAGTATTTGCTGTCGCAGACCTGGTAGTGTTATGTGAATGAACTGGCGAAAGGCGTTCGCGCCGTCAACCTTGGCGGCGTCGTACAATTCTTCGCCAATCGCCTGCACTCCTGCGATGAACAACACCATACACAGGCCATATTCATACCACGTCCCCACAGTGCCGGTTGCCGGGAGCGCCCAGTCAAAATCACCCAGCCAGGGCTTGACCCACCCATCGAGGCCGATGGTCAGCAGCAGCTCATTGACAGGGCCGTTATACGAAAAAATCCACCGCCAGATGATGCCAACCACCACCGGCGAAAGCACCTGCGGCAGAAACAAGCCAACCCGGAAAAACGCCATCCCCCACAATCTGCCGCGTGTCAGCAGTGACGTGAGGAACAAGCCCAACAGGATCGGCAAAATGGTATAAAACAGGATGAAATAAAAATTGTTGCCCAGTGCGCTGAGAAATCGGGCATCGCTGAGCAATGCGCGGTAATTGTCTAGCCCGATAAAAACCGGCGCGCTGAACCCTGTCCATTCGTAAAAGCTGTAGCGGACGGTCTGGACGATGGGATACAGCACAAACACGGCATACAGCGCCAGGCCGGGCAGGATATACAGGTACGCCAGGTAAGGATTATCGCGCCAGTGAAAGGTGTGCAGTCTGAACCGGTGCAGCCGCTCGACGGCCCCCAATGGCAGTTCTTTAACGCTCACGATTGCGCCTTCCTAAAGGGGGATTGACGAATGCCAACCCCCCATACCAAACGAACTACTGGCCTGCCTGGTATTCTTCTTCGACGGCGGAAACGAACGCTTCTGGCGACAACCGGTCAGCCATGAGCTGCTGGATATACGAGTCGATGCTGGCGAGGGTCCAGTCAAGGTAATGGCCCACACCATTCTGGCTGCTGATGTTCACCCAGGCGTTCACTATGTCGGCTGTCAAGGTGCCATCGGTCAGCTTTGCGGGATCAACTTGGGCTGCCGGCAGGAAGCCGCGTTCCAACAGCAGTTCTGCCGCGCGCGGGCCGGTCATGAAGTCGATGTACTCGGCGGCGAGGTCTGGATGGTCTGACGAAGCGCGAATGCCGTAGGCGAGATTAACACCACCGATATTCAGCGGCGCGCGATCAGCCTCCGCTGGCGGGAAGTTGAAGAAACCAACCGCTTCTTCGCCAAGCTCACTTATGATCGATCCGGCCATCCAACTGCCGGTAACCCACATCGCGCCGTCCTGGTTCATGAAGGAGAAGGCGGTCTGATCGTAGTCCAGGCCCTCATAGCCCGGCACGAAGTAACCGGCCTTGATCCACTCCTGGAGCTTTTCGGAGGCCATCACGTTCTCAGGCACATCGAACGTGCCCCCTTCCAGGCGGAACATGAACTTGTCCAACGTTTCGAGATCGGTATAGGCGTGCTGGACTGCACCCCACAGGTGGATGGCAGGCCAACCGTCCAGGCTGCCGAAGACCATCGGGATCACGCCCGCTTCTTTGAGGGTCGCCATAGCAGTTTCGAGTTCTTCCACCGTTTGAGGCGCTTCGAGGCCATATTCAGCGAAAATGTCACGGTGGTAGAAAACGCCCACTACTTCGGCAGCATTAGAGATGCCGTACAGATTGCCGACGCCAAACTGTGCGCCATCCTCAGAGAAACTGTTGCGCGAATGCAGCCCCAGAGCGTAGCGGTCCCACCAGCCATACTGGTCCGCGTAGTCATCCAGCGGCAGCAGCAGCCCGGCGGCGACAATCGGCCCCATTGAGGAATAGCCCTGGTTAACCTGGGCCACGTCCGGGCCGCTGGCTTCGGACAGCGCCAGGGGCAGGGTTGCATCTAATTCGGTGTGCGGGTATGCTTCCTTAACGATGGTGACCCCAGGGTGTGCGTCCTCAAATTCCTGGTGGAGGATGTCAATCATCTCGACCTCAGCAGGACGAGACCAGGTATCCCACACCACCAATGTAAC
Source organism: uncultured Anaerolineaceae bacterium (assembly GCA_964567525.1). Lineage (GTDB taxonomy): Bacteria > Chloroflexota > Anaerolineae > Aggregatilineales > Aggregatilineaceae > CAYRNY01. Next base: position 4,365 of record CAZMNL010000079.1, on the reverse strand, counting down.
AGCATCTTGGGCGGATGTTGTGTTTTGGGCAGGGAAAAAGCCGATGGCGGTCACCATCGTCACAACAGTAAACACAAATAGTACAGAGCGGAATTTCATTGGTAAACCTCCTAATTAGTTAGCGATGCAGCAAGAAAACAACGATTGTGCGCGTAGGGCCTCCTTTCGTTTTCACTGCTTGGGCACAGTACCTTCTTCAAACTGTACAAGGTGAAGATCACTGGCGGTCACGGTTCGGCTGAACTCAATCGGCCTGCCCGTAGACAGGTAGGTGATCTGTTCGCGTACCAGGATGGCGGTAGGATGTTCAAGATTCAGAAGGGTACGGGTCTCTTCGTTGGCGAGTTCGGCAAAAACGGTGTTGCGGCTGCCGACCAGCTTCAAATCGTAGACTCGCCGTAGTGTATCGAACAGGTCGTCAGTAGCGCCTTCGTGTTCGAGAAAACCCGGACACAGGTCATGCGGCAGATAGCAGGTGGTCAGCGCCATTGGTTTTTCATCGGCAAACCGCACCCGGTGCAAATACACCACCGGGGACCCATGCGCTATCTCAAGCAGTCGTTCAAGCGCTGCCGATGCGGCTGTTACGCGGGCTTCCAGTACCTTTGTTTCGGGCTTCATCCCCAGACGCGCAAGCTGTCCTGATAGGCCCACCAGCGAGTCGAATTCAACGACGCGGCGATCTTCCGCGATAAAGGTGCCCTTACCAGGGATCGCGTAGATTACGCCTTCGTTGACCAGCTCGTTCAGGGCACGCCGAACTGTCATATGACTCATGTCGTACAGGTCGCATAACTTGCGCTGCGAAGGGAGTTTTTCGTTGGGTTTGTACTCCCCGCGAGCAATGGCGTGAATGATATTTTGCTTGAGATGCTCGTGTAGCGGCAGGTGGTGGTTCATAAACGCTGCTCAATGATAAAAGAACTGGTATATATCAGTATATATCTTATAGATTGTTTGTCAAGCCCTGCGCCACAAAAAAATCCAGGATTGCTGACCGGTGTACTGCATGAGTGCAGAAACACGCGATGAGATAGCGTTGGGGAAACCAGGCAAACCCAGGGCGCTGTCAGCCGTTTGACTCTGGATGCATCATGGCATAGTATGATGGCACGTCACCTGTCGGAGCGTTCGCATACCGGGAATAGCATACTCAGATGGCACGAAAACCCGATCCCGTTGATCTGCATCTGTTGAGCAAGGTCAGCAAGTTGTATTACGAGCAGAACTTCACGCAGCAGGAAATCGCTGAGCGTCTGCGCCTTTCGCGTCCCAAAGTTTCGCGCCTGATCCAGCAGGCACACCGCGAAGGGATCGTCCAGATCACGGTGTTATCACCGTCAGGCAGCTATGCGGACCTGGAACACCAGCTTGAGCAAAAATATAACTTGCAAGAAGTCGTGATTGCCGAGGTTGACCCGTCAACTTCGCAGGAAACGGTGTCTAAGCAGATTGGCGTCACGGCAGCGAACTTCTTACAACGCACCATTCAAGATGGTGACGTGATCGGCATATTTTGGGGCGTGACGCTCAACAGCATGATCAGTGCGCTCAAGCCCTGTGAAACATGCGATGTGCATGTGGTGCAGATGGTGGGTGGACTTGGCCCGCCAGAAGCCGAAGAACACGCAACGGGCCTGTGCCGCCGCATGGCACAACTGCTCAATGGCAGGCTGACTCTGCTGCCCGCGCCCGGCATTGTGGACCGTGCCGAAGTCCGCGATGTGTACCTGTCGGATAGCCATGTACGCAGGGCAGTAGAAGGTTTCAATCAAATCAACGTGGCATTGTTGGGCATCGGGGCCGCATCACCAACGGCCTGGATCATGCAGAATGACGTGTTAACCCCCGGTGAACTCCAGGCTTTGCGCGAGAATGGGGCGGTGGGTGAAACGGCACTGCGCTTTTTTGATGGGCGCGGCCACGCTGTAAACTCGGTGCTCGATGATCGCGTTATCGGGATCACGCTGGACCAACTCCGCCAGATTCCGCGCCTCGTGGGTATGGCCGGCGGCCCCGAAAAACGCGACGCAGTCCATGCCGCGCTGTGTGGTGGCTTTGTAAATGTCCTGATCACCGATCAACTCTCCGCACGGCAGTTGTTGATACGCGAAGCATAACCCGCCGATAGCCTCTTTTCACGCGCATGGCATTCTGAATTCACCATCCCCGTTACTTGATACAGAAACTATTTGACAAAGGCGCTTCAGGCGTTTTATACTATATCGAATTTGAGCATAATTTCATTTTTGAACATATGCTCATAATACATTATACGGCATGAATCAAGGAGTATATCCGTGCAGTCAGACGAAATCCTTGCTGTAGCACGCATGGTGCTGGAAAAGGAAAGCGCCAGTGTTGCTGCGTTGATCGATCAACTGGACGACGCATTTACTGCGGTCGCTCAGACCCTGATTAACTGCCAGGGACACGTGCTGGTGACCGGCTCCGGAACGTCCAACCCGGTTGGCGCGCGGCTGGCGCATTTGCTGTCATGTTGTGGCACACCGGCCCTGTTCATTCATCCCGGCGACAGCCAGCACGGGCTTTCGGGTGCGGTCACAGCGCGCGATGTCCTGGTTGCGATCTCCAAAGGTGGCGAAACCACCGAGGTTAACTACCTTGCACATATTGCCAGGAAACGCGGGGCAGCCCTGATCGCATTCACCGAAAAACCCGATTCAACCCTGGGCAAACTAAGCGATCATGTGCTGCGCATCCAGGCCGCGCCCGATGTCGATCCGTATGGCATGATTGCGACCGGTAGTTCCCTGACGGTCTGCGGGATGGCCGATGCGCTGTGTGTGGTGCTGCTCAATCTGCGTGACTATACCAAAGAGTCGTTTGGCGAAACGCACCCCGGCGGCGCGGTGGGGATTGCGCTCGCTGCCGGGACACAGGATGGTGAAATATGAAAGCCGTTGTTTTTCGTGGCGCAGGCCGGATCGCCTGCGAAGATGTGCCTTACCCCGACCTGCCGCCAAATGGCGTGATCCTGAAAGTCACCGCCTGCGGCATTTGCGGCGGCGACCTGCGCGCCTACAAACACGGTCTGCGCACTGAACGCGAATGGCAGATTCTCGGTCATGAGATTTCCGGCGTCGTGGCCGAAGTGGGCGCGGACGTGCATGACTACAAGGTCGGTGACCGGCTGGCGGTCGCGGCGGATGTGTCGTGTCACGCGTGTTTCTACTGCAAGCGCGCCTATTTCAACCTGTGCGAAGACTGGAAACTGATCGGGTTGGATTATCCCGGCGGCATGGCGGAATACATGCTGTTGCCTGAAGCGATTCTGCGGCGCGGGATCGTGCACCGCATCCCGGCGTCGCTCTCCGACCAGCGCTCGGCGCTGGCGGAACCGGCTTCTTCGGTCATCTGGGCGCAGAAAGACCTGGATGTGCAGCCGGGCGACGTGGTCGCCATTATCGGCGACGGGCCGATTGGAGCGCTGCACGCGCAGGTCGCGCGGCTGCGCGGGGCCAAACCGGTGATGATTGGCATCACCGGCCCGCGCCTGGATATGTTTATCAACAATCCCCGGCTCGGCGCGTGGCATGTGCTCGACAACTTGACCCAGGACGTGATCGCCGAAGTTAAGGCGCTGACGGGCGGACGCGGCGCGGACGTGGCGATTGTCGCAAATCCGTTTAAGGAAACGCAGGCGCAGGCGGTGAATATGGTGCGCAAACGCGGACGTGTCGGGCTGTTTGGCGGGTTGCCCAAAGATGACCCGATCACGCAGCTTGACAGCAACCGCATTCACTACGATGAACTGCTGGTAATGGGCAATTTTTCGTACCACCCGGATATTCACGCTGACGCACTCGATCTGCTGGATCGCGGTTTGATCGACGCCGACCAGATCATCACTGCCACCTACCCGCTGGAGGATGTGCACGCCGCCTTTGAAGATGCGATGCAGGGCACAGCTTTAAAAGTTGTGCTTGCGCCGCACGGTAAACTGGACTGACCCCTACACTGAGAGAGACAGCATGTTTGGACTATCACACGATATCAAGGCGCTGGAAAACACGCAGCGCTATATCCGCACGGGCTTAATTGGCGCGGGCCAGATGGGAACCGACATCGTTACCCAGGTGACTCTGATGCCCGCGATCCGTATTGACGTAACCGCCGATATCGCGCTGGATCGCGCGGTGGATGCGTATGCTATCGCCGGGCACGATAACGGCAGCGTCGTGATCGCCGAAACGCTCGACGACCTGAATCGCGCACGCATGGCGGGTAAGTTCGCCGCAGTCGCTGATTACCGGCTGGTCACGGACGCCCCGCAGCTTGACGCCGTGATCGAGTCCGCCGGCAGCCCCGAAATCGCCTCACGCGCGACACTGCGCACGATCT
>CAZMNL010000078.1:0-9949 GCA_964567525.1 uncultured Anaerolineaceae bacterium | reverse complement strand
GCGTGCGTGGTGGCGCGCGTCATCACCTTATCGGAGAGACTGGCATACGCGCCGCCGTCGCCGTAAAGCTCGGCCTGCACCGCCATCAGCGTACCGTCACGTTTTGCGCCGGTCTTCAGGCGGATCACGGTGGCGTGGCGCTTGGGATGGAACAACAGCGACTCCTGCCGCGTGTAGAGCATCTTGACCGGGCGGCCCGTGACCTGCGCAAGCATGGCGACGTGAATCTGCCCGGCGATATCTTCCTTGCCACCGAAGCCGCCGCCGATCAGCGTGCCGCGCACGCGAATCTGCTCTTCCGGCAGGTTGAGCGCGCGGGCGGTCTGCCGCCGGTCCTCGTAGGGAATCTGCGAGCCGACATAGATCGTCAGTTTTTCGTGTTCGGTGTCGTAGCCCGCCGGAATGCCAATCGCGCATTCTGGCTCCATGAAGGCGTGCTCAATTGTCGGCGTGCGGTATTCGCGCTCGACGATCACATCCGACTCGGCGAAACCCTGTTCGATATCACCGTGCCGCACCTTGATGTGCTTCAGCAGGTTGCCGTCTTTCCAGTCTTCATGCACCAGCGCCGCCTCCGGCGAGCGTGCCGAAACCGGGTCCGGCACGACCGGCAGCGGTTCGTATTTGACTTCGATCAGGCTCAGGGCGTGTTCGGCGGTGTCTTTGTCCTCAGCGGCGACAATCGCCACCGCGTCGCCCATATAGCGCACCTTGTCCGCCGCCATCACCGGCCAGTCGTCGTAGATCAGCCCATGAATGTTGTCGCCGGGGATGTCTTCATGCGTCAGCACGGCGACCACGCCCGGCAAGGCTCTGGCTTTGCTGGTGTCGATAGAAACGATCCGCGCGTGGGGATAAGCGGCGCGCAGCGTGCGCGCGATAAGCATCCCTTCAAAGTGGTAATCGTCGGTGAACTTCGCCCGCCCGGTGACTTTATCGACCATTTCCGGCGGCGGCACGGGACGCCCGACCGCGTTCAGCGGCGGCACGGTTTCGACCGCGCGCCAGGGTACAACGCCCTCGCCGCGTAACTCGCTCGCCGCCGCATGGATCGCGCTAAACACGCTGGTATAACCGGTGCAGCGGCAGTAGGTATCCTTGAGCGCGACCTTGATATCGTCGTCGGTGGGGTCCGGGTTTTCTTCCAGCAGCGCCTTGGTGGTCATGATCAGGCCCGGCGTGCAGAAGCCACACTGTACCGCGCCGTGTTCGATGAACGCCGCCTGTACCGGGTGCAGTGTGCCGCCCTGGTCCAGCGCCTCGATGGTGGTGATCGTGGCGTTCTGCGCTTTGAATGCCGGGTAGATGCACGAGTCAACCGGCGTGCCGTTGACCTGCACGGTACACAGGCCGCATTCGGCCTCTTCGCAGCCGATCTTGGTCCCGGTCAGGCCCAGGTCGTAGCGCAGCACTTCGGCGAGCGTGCGCGATTCGGGAACGTCCAGCGTATAGGGTTTGCCGTTCACGGTAAGCTGTAATGTGGTCATGGGAGCACCCTCTAATCTTTGTCTTCGTTTACTCTATACCGACGCCTTCGGGGACCGCTTCGCCGGTCTGGGCACGCTGCGCCGCCAACGGCAGCACGCGCCGCAGCAGGACCGCGATCATTTCCCGGCGGTAGGCTTGTGTAGCGCGATATTTGCTGGTGCGCGGGCTGAGCGTTTCCAGCGCGACTTCAACCGCGCGTTCGAGCGTGGCATCCGTGACCGGTTCGCCGCGCAGCGCCGCTTCGACGGTATCCGCGCGCGTGGGTACTTTCGCCACCGGGCCGATGCACACATGCACATCCTGGTAACGTTCCCCGGACTGATCCAGGCGCACCCAGGCCGCGCAGCCCAGGATCGGCAGCGCGACACCCTGCGGGCGCATGATGCGCTTAAACGCGGTCGCCTCGCGCGCCTGAGTCAGCGAGATACGGAAGCGGATCAGCAGGTCATGCGTGGGATCGAGCAGCGATTGCCCCGGCCCGCGATACATCGCGCTGATCGGAACCCAGCGCCGCACGCCGTCATGCACGATCTCAGCTTCAGCGTCGAGCGCGACCAGCGAAGTCGTGCCGTCACCAGCGGGCAGGGCGTGGGCGACATTGCCGCCCAGTGTACCCACATTGCGCACCTGCGGCCCGCCCACCACGCCGCAGCTTTCGACCAGGCAGGTCGCGCGCTGCGCGATCTCCGGGGAACGCACGATCTCGGTATGCGTCACGCCCGCACCGATCACCAGCGTGTCACCTTCCGGGTGGATGCCGCGCAGTTCGTCCACGCAGGTCACGTCAATCAAGGCTTCCGGACGGTCGGTGTGCCCGTGTTTGATATCCAGCAGCAGGTCCGTACCGCCCGCGATCACGCGCGCCCGGCCCTGGTAGGACTGCAACAGGTCGAGCGCTTCATCAACAGTTGAGGGGGTATGATAGTATTTCCAGAGCGCCATAAACTTTATTCCGCGTTAACTGATTGTGATTAAGGGATTATGCGATTGCGGGCACTTTTCGGTGAGCGAGGGTGCTCAACGCCGTCGGGCCAATCACCAGCAACGACCTGCAACCGGAGGACTGAAAATGGTTAATCTTATCCTAGCACGAAACGGGCATTCCGGGCAAAAAGTGAGATTCTGACGGGTACATTCCAGATTGGGGGCAGAATTTTTTCACCACAGAGAACACGGAGAAAACACGAGACTGTTTGCGGCCCCGTTCACGGAACAGATACCCTCTGGCAGCCTCTTTTTTCCTTAAAAATCTCTGTGTCCTCCGTGTACTCTGTGGTGTATCTTTTTGCCCCGAATTTGAAACGCACCCGATTCTGACGCCCCTCTCCGGAGGCTGGAGAGGGGGCCGGGGGGGGGAGGTTATCAGCGGCGCGGCACGCTCACTCCAGCGCCGTGTGAACGACATTAAGCAGCGAATTGGCGGCGTCATCATAGGTTACCTGCCACACCATGACGCCGCCTAACTGCTGGCTCTGTACGTAGGTCACTTTATTGCGGATCGAGCGCGCATTTTCATAGCTGACGGCGATACGTTCATCCGGGCTGTAAAGCCAGGGCACGCCGGTTTCCTCATCGAAGAACTGGATATAGCCGGTGTTCTGCAACAGCGGCAGCATATCACGGTAGTACAGAACACCGCCGGGGCGCGTGCCGTCCGGTACGGCGTCGGTTTCCTGGTACAGGCCGAAGTAATCGCCCTGGCGCACGTTACGCCATGTCTGCGCGTAAAACGGGATGCCGACCACCAGCTTGTCAGCGGGGATACCTTCATCCAGCATCCGGCGCACCACCCCGTCAACGTTGTACTGGTTTTGCACCACTGGGCCACGTGGATCGCGCGTATTGCTGTACAACGGCGCGTGATGGCTCGCTATATCACTCCACGCCCCCTGAAAACCGAACGTCATCAGGTTGAGCCAGTTCACATGTACGTGAATCCGGTCGATTTCGATGTTCCGGTAGAGTTCCGGGGTGGTGGGCATGAGCATGGTCAGCAGATATGGATTGCCGTCGCGCTGGCCCGCCTCGTCAAGCTGCGCGCGTAGTTCGGCCATCAAGAGCGTGAAATTCTCGCGGTCTTCCGGTTCACCTTCGACCGGGCCGCCGCTGACCGGGTAGCGCCAGTCAATGTCGATGCCGTCGAACAGGTATTGGCGCAGCAGCGCCACGCAGGACCGCGCGAAACGCTCACGCGAAGCCGGAGTCGCGGCCACCTCAGAGAACCGGTCGGAATAGTCCCAGCCGCCCACCGTGAACAAAATCTTCAGGTTGGGGTTTTCACTGCGCAGCAGTTGAAGCTGGCGGATATTGCCGCGCAGTCGCAGGTCGGGCGTATCCTTCGGGTAGGAATACTGGGTATCGGTCCATAGATCGCTGGAGATACACTGCCCGTTTTCCGAGATCGCGCCCCAGGCATAATTGAGGTGGGTCAGTTGGCTGCCCGCGATATCGGTGACCAGGTAGCCCTCATAGATGCTGTAAGACGGATAATAACCCACCACGCGGTAATCACGCGCGCCGGTGGGGTCCTGCGCCTGCGCGATAGGCTGCGTATCTGCAAGCGGGATAATGCCCACGAACAAAATGACGATTATAAGCGCCAGGCGCTTCAGTGTGGTGCTTGTGGAAATTGTTTGCATGGACTGCTCTCCCCTTGATACGAAATCATGCGACCCCCTGCAAGGTAGTGTCCACGTTGCAGGGGGGATAGGATACATGCGGTTTTTGAATGACCGGGCGAACTTGATCACCCATCGCGTTCATCCAGAGATGAAACCAACGCGCAGTTTGTTTTGTCCACCTGCCGGATTTCAATCGGCCATCCCTCATTGGGATAGGTCATCAAAATTCGGGAATTCTCGATGGTGCGGCGCATGAGTTGCAGATCGAACGCCTGGATATCGGAGAAAACCTGCGGCGTGGCGATCACGTAGTCGATGCTGCATATGTCGTCGGCGAGCCGTTCAAATTTGATTTCCGGGTCGGTATCCACGCGCCAGTAACTCTCGGTGTTGGGGTGCGTTTCGCGCAGCCACAGGAACGCAAAATCATCGGTGACGATCACGGCGTCAGGGGACAGGTTATTGGATACCCATTCAGCAGCTTCAATCTGCCCGGTGCTCTGATCCTTCGTGTAAAGGTCCAGCCGCCCGGAATAAAACGACCAGAACGGGTACAGCATCACCACGGTGACGACCGGTACCAGGACGTATTTGAATCCGTTTTCCCATTTGCTCAAGATTTGCTCAACCTTGCCGACAATCGTACCAATGCCCAGGGCCAGGAACGGCAGCAGCAGGATCACATCGAACACATAGACCGGGCCACCCAACAGCAGATGCACCGTCTCTGCCAGGATCATCGCCAGGATCGGGCGAATTTCACGGTCATCCAGCGCAAACAGCACCAGGAAAATGCAGTTGATGATGCCGATATAGATCAGAATCGGATCGGCGATAGGATTGCCAAAATCGACCCACTGTTCAAACGCATTGACCAGCCCATTACCATAGTCAAAGATGCGCCCGGTATCCGGGCCGCGATCCGAAAGGCGTTCGAGCAAGCTCACGTGCGGGAAATTACCGCCCAGCCAGGACCCTTCGGGGAACAATTCCTCTTTCATCTGCGCATACAGCGGGTAGAACGAGGCCATCAGCAGCGCGATAGCCGTCCACAGCGCCGAGGCAAACCGGCGGTGATGCCTGTCGGCTGAGATGTGGATCGTATAGAGCAGCGCGGGCAGGAAGAAGATCGCCGACTCTTCGGTCAGGAAGGCCATCCCGAATAAGAATGCGCTGGCGTAGTAGTGCATCAGGGTGCGGTTTTTACCGGCAGCCAGGTAAAACGACCACAGCAGCCAGACGATCATGATATTTTCCATGTACACCAGGCGCTGCATGGCGGTGCTGAGCGGTGAAAACGCGAACACCAGCGCCGCGACGACCGCCGCCAGATCGCTTTTGACGATCTTCTTGGCGATCATGAAAATCAGCGCCGTCGTTACGATATGCATGATCAGCATCAGCACGCGGCCTGAGTTGATCGGGAAACCGAACGCTTCCGGCCCGCCCGTCAGCACGGACCAGGCCGCCAGCAGGAAGGTTCCTGCCGGCGGTTCTTCATAGGAATAGGTATAGGGCGACAGTTCCCCCTGCTGTACCAGCGTCCACCCATTCGCCAGGTGCGTGCCCTCTTCATCATGGAAGTAGGGGAACTGGAACATATTCTGCGACTGCCCTACGGCGATGATCAGCAGGACCGTGACCAGGATGAACAGAGATTTGCGGTCGTTTTTAAAGATACTGGGCATCATGCTTACGCTACTCCACTCAGTTGTTCCTGGCGATGCAGGTTCGAATGGGCGGTCTTTTCCCAGGCTTGTTCACGCATCAGGAAGCGGATCACAGCCCGGAAAGCGGCAATCGAGAGCAGCAGTTGGTACGGATAGTAGTAGATGATCATGCGCAGCGTGAAGAACATCGGCAGGCGCTCACCATACGCCGCGGCAAATTCGCGGATACCGATCAGGCTGGTGATCAGTTGCAGCAGCAGGATGTAAATCGGTATGTACGAGATCAACGCGATGGGCACCTCAACACGCTGGGTCAGCGCGATGAACAGGCCAACGGGGATGAAGAAGATCATCAGCGCTTGCAGCAGCGAGTTGAGCAGGATGTAGAGCGCGACGATCTTCTGCTTCATGGTAGGCAGGCGCGCCCAGTCCCACTTGAAGAAGATCTGGTAGAAGCCCTGCACCCAGCGGGTGCGCTGCTTGATGAAGCTCTCGACCGTATCGGGCGTTTCTTCGCGCGTGGCGTGTTCCGCTTCGTACACGATCTGGATTTTCGCGCCAAGCTGTGTCAGGCGCAGGCCAACATCGGCGTCTTCGGTCAGGCACTGCTCATCCCAACCGCCCAGGCGTTCCAGCCAATGGCGCTTGAAGAAGACCGTATTTCCGCCCAGCGGCGTCACCTGGAACTGGCGCGTGAAGGCGTGCAAGCCGGACTTGAACCAGAAGAAGTACTCCAGCACATTGAAGACCGAGAACCAGCTTGAGCGGAAGTTCATCAACTGCACGCCGGACTGCACCACGTCGGCCTCGTCACGGATCATGACAGTGTTGATGATGTTGTAGATATCCGGGTGCGGTTCGTCCTCAGCATCGAAGATGCACACCACGTCGTTAGAGGCTACCGCGAGGCCCTTGTTCAAACCATTGGGTTTGTTGCGCGGGCCATCGGTGAACGTGATCAGGCGAATGTTGGTCTTACCGAGTTCCTGGATCGCTTCGTTCGCCGCGCGGATCGTTTCGTCGTCGTCCTCGTCACGGATCAGGATCAGGATTTCTTTGAGGTGATCGGGGTAATCGATGCGGTCTACCGCGCGGATAGTGTCCTTGATCACGGACTCCTCGTGGCGGGCGGGCAGCATAGCCGTGAATGAAAACTGCGGTGTGACGAATTCCTTCGGTGAACGGTACAGGTCGGCGGCGGCGGGATTGTTCCAGGTGTAGGTCATCCAGTAGATTGTGAAGATGCCCTGCGGGATCAGGATCAGCACCATGAGCAGGATCGCAATCGTGGCGACTTCGGGACGGTCCGCCATGACGAATTCGCGCACCGGGGCCGGTACGACTGACACTATCGGCGCGGTCAGCACATCCATCAGCGAGTCGGGCTGGGCCACGCGCACGGCGTCAGGCTCTTCGACGCTTTCCAATTTAGCCGGAACCAGGCCCGCCGCCGTCGAAAATTCGAATGCCAGCGGACGTTCGATACCCTCAATCGTGAGTGTGCGCCGCGCGCTATCCGTTTCCGGCGTGGGCGCGAAGGTCGTATCCACCAGCGCGGTTTCGATCAGCGTGCCGGGCAGTTGGTCTTCAACATCGACATCGAAGTAAACTTCGTCGGACCATTCCATACCGGCCAGGCTGGTCACGGAGAAAACCAGCTTGTATTCACCGTCTTCGAGCAGCATGGTATCCAGATCGAACTCAAAGGGTGGTTCGATGAAGGATTCCATCAGGTAATCGTTGACAAACACGTCCGCGCGCTGAATGCTGATATCATCCAGCACCGTGATCGAAACGGGCTTGATGGGATTGAACGGTTCGAGTGCAGGCTGATCTACCGGCGGCGCATCGACGGTCACACCGGCAACCAGGCTTTCATCCAGCCCCGGCAAAGCTTGATCGGGCATGATTACGGCAGGCGCAAGCGAAGCCGGGAAAATGTCCAGGCTGCTTCCCGGCTCTGGGGCACTGGCGACAGCTTCCGGCACATCCAGGCTGGCAATGGCATTATCCAGCGGCGGGATGGGTTGGGCAGCGGCAGCGGGCTGTGCGCCGGTTTCGCCGGAGACAAGTTCCAGGTCGGTTGTACCGGTAGACTCATCCAGCGGGGCAAGCGCGGTTTCGACGGGCACCGTTGCCCCCACGTCATAGAGCCATGCCGCCGTGAAGCCTTCGACGCCGTCGGCAGTGCGCACCTGCACCCACTGGTCACTGACGCCGACCTTCGGCAGCGCGTATTCCAGCGCCTCGACGATCTCGACCTGTTCGCCGGGCGCGACAACCGCGACAACCTGCCCATCAACCGGGGTGCTGCGCACGCGAATGCCACTGTCTGACCTGGGAACCAGGAATACCGCAACAGAAGCCGCATTCGGCCCTACGCTTGCAGCGGTCGCGGTGGTGCCAACTTCCTCAATCGTGTAAAGCCAGGCTGCTGTATAACCTTCGCGGCCTTCGACGGTGCGGACTTCGACCCAGGTTTCCGGCACACCGATTTTGGCGCGTGCCGTATCGACCGGTTCGATCACCTGCACCACTTCACCTTGATATACCACGCCGATCACACTGCCATCCACCGGGCGGGAACGCACGAGCACTTCTTCGGTTTGCGCGCGAATGAATAACGCCGCCGGGCTGGAATCCCTGGGGGAAGTCGTTGGTGTTGGCGTGGCGGTAGCGGAGAGTATCTCCGGCGCGACGGCATTGGCGACCTGGTACAGCCAGGCGGCGGTGTATCCCTCTGTGCCGCTCATCGTGCGGACGGCGATCCATTGGTCGGGGATGCCGATTTTCGCGCGTGCGGTTTCAGGCGATTCGATCACCTGGATGACTTCGCCCGCGCTGACGATATCGATTACCCGCCCGTTAACAGGCTGGGCACGGATGCGAATATCTTGCCCAACCGGCACCAGAAACAGCGGTCTTTCAAGGTTTGTGTTGGCAACCGGTTCGGGAATCGGCATCGAAGCGGCGCGCATGGCGGCATCCACCGCGGGACGTGTGACAGGCTGCGCCCGATTATCGTTTTCGAGCGGCTCTGGGGACGGCCCAATGCCAAAGTCGCGCACGATTAGAACGGGCTGCGGCAGTGCCCCGGCCAGCGTAACCAACTGGCCTTGTACACACGCCTCAGCCAACGACGCGGCTATCATGCCGCTGTCCAGGTTGGCGCAGTCCAGCGCGGCGGAACCGTCAAACGCTTCACCGCCGATTGTATCATGCCGCGCGCCCTGAACAGCCTCAGTGACCTGGGCATGAGCGGGTGAGGTCATGGCGGCGGTTGTGAAGGTGGCAATTGCGAGTACGATGATCGTGATGTAGCTAAAACGTGCCATGATGATGCCTCCGGCAAAACCTATACGGAATAGGATGATACTTTTTAAGCGTTCATGGAAAAACGGACTGGGAAAAGAAGAGGATTATTTCACAGAAACCAAATTAAATTTTTCTATTATCATTGATACTTCAAGGCATAGTTTAAAGACCAGATGCCCTGTTTGTCAACCTAATTTTTCTTCATATTTGTCTTTTTTATATCTTTAAAGGTAGATTTAGGGCTTGATTGCGTTGCCAATTTGTTCAAATCGCACTAGAAAAACGCGGTGGCTTTCCTTCAAAAGTAGGATATTTCATAATAAATAACAAAATTGGGTTTTTACAGTATTTTTATACGAGGTTCTCGTGTACTCTATATCTATGCACTCTTGGGTTTAGCCCCCTGGTCCCCACGTATGCTATACATATGTTCCAATCAAGGTGGGAAAGGGGACTGAGGAGGTAAATTTCCAAAGATAAGGACTTGGACTACATCCCTACACCTGCGCGGCAATTGCGGTACAATGGAAAAACGTTGATGTATCGGGAAGCAGGGACGGGGTAATGGTTATAGCAGTCACCAAACAACTCTGGGTCGTGGGTGGGCGTGCGGTGCGCGTGCCGCCGCCGGGTGCGCTCGCGGAATCTGCGCCCAGGCGGGCCGCGCGTGCCCGCGAAGATGATCTGTTCTTCATTCTGATCACGCCGGCGAGCGAGCCATCGCCGTCTGCGCCGTATTTCGAGACGCTGGCCCCGTTCGCCGCCGACGTATACTTCGCCAGCGGCGGCGGGATCACCGGGGGCCTGCGCGAGACGTTCACCGCGATCCATGAGCGCATCCGCGCTGGGGATGAA
>CAZMNL010000077.1:0-10014 GCA_964567525.1 uncultured Anaerolineaceae bacterium | reverse complement strand
GTGAGCGTCGTGCCCGCACCGCAGCGATCTACGATCCGGCGGCTGCGCGACCTGCTGTTCACGTCGCTGGCGGACATGCAGCGCCGCTTCGATTCACCGCTCTACCGCGCGGCGCTCGCGGACCTGCTGCGCCGTGAGGCGTTCGACCTGGTGCAGATCGAAAGCCTGGAAATGGCGATCTACCTGCCTGTGATCCAGCGCGAACAGCCGCACACGCCCGTGATCTACGACTCGTTCAACGCCGAATACAACTTGCAGCGCACGATCTATGAAGCCGAACGCGGCGATCTGCGCCGGGCCGTTGGCGCGCTGTATTCGCTGGTGCAGTGGCGGCGGCTGGTACGCTTTGAGCGCGCAGTGTGCGAGCAGGTCACACATACCGTCGCCGTCTCGGAAGCCGACGCCGAGGCGTTTCAACGGCTCGCGCCCACTGCCCCGGTGAGCGTGGTCCCTAATGGGATTGACGTGGCGATCTACACCGATCACGATAGCAGCCTGGACCTGGGCGAACACGCGCTGGTTTTTACCGGCTCAATGGGCTACCGGCCCAACATCGACGCGGCGGTGTGGTTTGCGGAAGAGATACTGGGATCGGTACGGGCGCACGTTCCGGCGGCGAAGTTCTTCGTCGTAGGCAGCAGTCCCCACGCGCGCCTGGACCCGCTGCGCGAGCGCGACGACGTGCAGATCACCGGCTGGGTTCCGGAAGTCAACCCGTTTTTACACGCGGCGGCAGTTTACGTCGTCCCGATGCGAATGGGCAGCGGTACACGACTCAAGGTCTTGCAGGCTATGGCAGCGGGAAAAGCGGTGGTGTCAACCACGATGGGCGCGCAGGGTTTGCACGCGCAGGACGGCGTGGAGCTGCGACTCGCCGACAGTGCGGAAACGTTCGCGCAAGCCGTGATCGAACTGCTGAGCAGCCCGGCACAGCGCGCGGCGCTCGGTGTGGCGGGCGCGCAGTACGTGCGCGAAAACTACGACTGGTCGGTGATCGCGCCGCGCCTGCTGCGCATCTACGACGCGATCTACACGCACAAAGCCCCAGCACAAAAACAATGATCCCTGAACGGCCCACAGGGATCATTGTCAACTAAAGTTACCCGGTATAGCAATAGTTATGCGACAAATTGATCGATGGCTTTGTAGAGATCACTGAGATTGATCGGCTTTGCCATAAAGGTAACGTCGAATGATTGCAGTTCGTGCCGGAAATCGTCGTTACAGCTTACCACGATAATCGGCAAATCCGGGTAGTCGCTGCGGTTGCGAATAAAGTCAACGACCACCGTGCCCGGCAGCCCCGGCATCGACATATCCAACACAGCCACATCGGGCACAAAAAATCCCTCGTGCAGCACATTGATCGCGCGTTCGGCACTCTCACTGAAAGCGACATCATGCCCGCGAAACTTCACCGCGCGCGTGTACAGGTTCAACAGATCGGGATCATCTTCGAGAATAAAAACAGTCGCCACGATATCCCCCAATTTTGCACATACAGTAACTTAATGATAATCCAACTGTACCACAAAATTGAGGCCGGTGTCAACTATTTCTCAATTAAAAATTAATTAAAATTGTATTGATCGCTATTCAGCGCGCGGTGTTACCTCCACCGGAGACTCATTCTGATATGTGACCATCCCCGGCTTGCCCCGCTTGATTTTGCGTACATACTTCCGGCGCGTGACATCCACCAGTACGCGCGCCTCGCCGCGTGCGCGGCTGTAGTAGGCGGCGATCTCGGCGGCACGCTGAATCACGTCATCGGGCACTTCCATCGCGCCGGACTTGATGATCACGTGTGCGCCGGGTTCGCCGCGCACATGCAGCCACAGGTCCGCCGGGCCGCCCTTGTCGAAGGTAACAATATCGTTCTGACGGGCGTTGCGTCCCACCCAGATCACATAACCGGACTCCGTCGTCACTTTCAGCGGGCCGGATTTGCCGCCGCCGGGCTGCCTGGTTTTGCTGCCACGCCAGTAGCCATGCTGCTGTAGGGCTTCCTGCACCTCGCCGATCTCCGGCCAGTTGCTCGCCAGTTCGAGGTCCATCTGCAACTGTTCCAGGTAGGCGAGTTCCTGCTCTGCGCTGGTCACTAACTGCGGCACTTCGGCGCGGGCGCGCTTGGCTTTTTCGTACTTCTCGAAGTAGCGCTGGGCGTTCTCCAACGGCGTTAATGCCAGATCGAGCGCGATTGCCAGTTCCGGGCCGTCCACTTCATACTGGGCGTGCAGCGTCGTCTGCCCCGGCGTGATGCCGTACTGGTACGCCAGGATGAGTTCGCCGCTTTGTTTGAGGTGCTCCAGCGCGCTTTCGTCTTTCAACGATTCGCGCAGCGACTCCAGTTTTTTAGTCACACGGATGATCGCCTCAGCGACAGCGTCCCGCACCGGCTGTTTTGCAGCGTTGTAGGCATCCTCACCCAGCAGCGGACCGTAAAACTGTTCGAGCGCCGCGCTAACCGCCAGCACCTGCTGCCACCCATCAAGATAAGTTACCGGGTAGACAGCGAATGCGCTGATCTGTCCATCTTCCTGCACGATGCCCGGCTGCCACTCACGCGCGCGAACTGCTTCGAAAAACGCCTGGATTTCAGCGTACAGGCTGCGGGCGCTGGTATCCGCAGCGCGTGTATTGATCCCGCCGGTTGCGCGGTAGACGATCTCTTTGGCAACCTGCGGGCTGAAACCAAACAGTCGCCTGGTAAGAATCTGCCGCGTGCGCTCGCCGGGTTCGTTATCCAGCATATCGCCGACTAACGTCTGCGTGAGTGTGTAAGGATCGCGTTTGAGTTTTTGCGGCGGCGGCGGCACGTAGGGCTTGCCGGGCAGACTGATACGGACGCGGTTATCCTGCGGCCCGACACGGCGCACACAGTCCATGATCGTACCATCATCACGCACCAACAGTAGATTCGCGCGGCGCTCCATCGGCTCGATCACCAGGTCGATCACGCCTTCGGGGCCGTCAATCTTGACGATTACGACGCGCTCCCAGGGTGGCTGAGTCACCTGATCCACGCGCGCGCCCTCAGCATAACGCCGCAGCAGCAGCCCCAGCGGTGAGGGTTTCTGCACGCCCCGGCGCAGTTTTTCGCCTGCCAGCAGCACGCGCGGGTACTGCTGGTCGGCGCTGAGCAGCAGGTAATGCCGCTGCTGATGCGCGTAGATTTCCATACCAAACCCGGTTTCATCGATCTGCACGGTATCCTGAATACGACCGCCGGTAATCGTCGCGTTCAGTTCATCGACCAACGCGGCGATGGTAATTGCATCAAAATTCATCCTGTTTTCCTTTGCATCACCAGGGACATTTACGGCGATTAGTCAATTTGAAGCGCCAATGCTACAATGCTGTCACATTGTTTCCTGTATCCTGAACCTTGAACGTTGATTGTATCACGATGCGTATTGCTGTTGGATCAACTAACCCGGTTAAGTTTAACGCAGCCTGCGCTGTTTTAAAGGTGCTCTACCCGGACGCGGAGTTCGTGGCGGTCGATGTTCCGTCGGGTGTATCCGCGCAGCCCTGGGGCAATGCCGAAACTCGTGCCGGGGCTGTCAACCGTGCGCGCGCCGCATTGACCGAGTCCCGTGCCAATATGGGCGTGGGGATGGAAGGCGGCGTGCAGGATACCGAGTTCGGGCTGATGACCACTGCATGGTGTGCCGTCGTGGATGCCACCGGGCGGCTGGGCGTTGGCGGGAATTCGAGCATCTTACTGCCTCCGGTGGTTGCCCAACAGGTACGCGAAGGGCAGGAACTCGGCCAGGCAATGGACCATTTCGCCAACCGGGAGAACACCAAACATGCCAACGGCGCAATCGGTATTCTGACAAATGACCTGGAAACGCGCCAAAGCGCCTATGAGATGATTCTACGGTTAGCTTTGGCTCCGTTCTGCAATCCTGATTGGTATCCAAATCCGCAGGCATTATAAGCTACGCCACCAAGCGGGGGAACGTAAGCATGGACGTGACAAAACTCAATCGCTCAGTTTTCTACTTAGTTTTGCTGTTGGTCGTCGCCGGGCTGGCGCTTTCGGGCTGCGGCAGCGATGACGCTGCATCCGTAGATCATCCCGAAGTGCAGATGAAGGTGAACGACCAGACGTATAACGAAACCGTTTACCAATATTATTGGCCGCAGACCGCCGACGATGTGGACTATGACGTTAACCACCAGGCGCTTGTCCAGCCGCGAAAAAACGCTCCTGTTGCCGAAGGCGACAGCGTGCAGTTTGTCGTTGCGGACGGGCCAGGTGATCCGCAGTCCTTTACAGCCACCTTGCTCGACGGCTCCAATGCGGTCCAGGATTTGAACGCATCGGGCGGAACGTTCGACGCACAACTGCCGGATGGAACCTACAACGTGCGCATTGATGCCGCATATGCGGATGTGGAAGGTCATGAGGCTTATGTGTCGTATGTCTTCGGGCTGGAAATCGCGGGCATTGTACAGCCAACCCCCACCCCCACCGCGACTCCGACACCCACAGACACGCCTACCGTGACACCCAGCCCCACCCCAACCGACACACTCATACCCACCGCGACGGCAACCGCCACTATGACAGCAACGGCTACCGCGTCACCAACCGCCACCGCGATCCCGACCACCGCCGCCCCAACCGCCATATCGGGGATCAGTGGCACGTCCACCGCGGAAACGATGTCCGGCCCGGAACCCGGTGAACTGGGCCAGGTGGCAATCACCGGTACAGTTGCGCTTGCCAGCAGCAGCGGCACGGTCACGGTAGCGGGTGCGACGGTCAACTACACGCATACGTCATCCGCTGAGCCAGCGCGCAGCAGTTCCGGCACCACGACGACCAATGCGAACGGGGAATTTACCTTCGATCCGCTGCAACTCAACGCCTCGGATATAGTGATTGTGCGAGCTAACGCGCCGGACTACCAGGAACAACTCATCCAGCGCAGCGGCCTTGATACGGCTGATGCTGGCGGCGTGTTTGCGTTCGAATTGCAGCCCGTACAGGTTATCACCGCCACCCCCATCCCAACGGCGACCGCCACTGCAATACCGACCATGACCGCCACGCCGGTCCCGACTACCACCGTACCGGTCACGCCACCGAGCAGCGTTCCCCAACTGACGCTGTCATTTGCCGGTAAGAAGTACTTCCCGGTTGGATACCGGTTCTGCGAGCGCATCGAAACCGGCGAACGGGTGTGTACCGAGCTGCCCATCGAAGAAGCATCACCGGGGCGTATCCGGTTACAGCGTGGCGCAGCCGCCGAACTGCGAACCGGTGGCCCGCGTCCCGATACGATCCGGATCGAGTATCTGAGCGACACCGGCAGCCCGACGGGCAGCCCGGAAATCCGGCCCGGCGACAATATCCTGCTGCTAACCATCACGCCGGAAGCAGGGACCTATATCATGTCCGTGCGGGTGGCGTGGGCGAGTACCGACGCGACATATTACTTCCGCGTAGATATCTCGGACTGAGTGCCAACCGGCATAACCCCGGCACGGAGCCGGAAAGTCGCCAGCGCCATTGGTGGTTCACCGGTTCCGTGCTAGAATGTGAGAGGGAGCACGCAGAGATTATGTCATCAACAGCTTCAGAAAACGCTCCAATCCGTGCGCACCGGCGCGCAGTCTGGATCAAGATCATTGCCCCGGTTGCCGTGCCCTTTCTGGTGCTGATTGCACTGTGTGTGACATTGGCCGTCGGGACCGCAGCGGGGCAGATCGAAGCACGCCAGATCACGATCATCATGGGCATCCTGGCAACGGCATTCATCGCGCTACCCCTGGTGATTCTCTGCGTTGTACCTTATATCATGTTGGCATTGTTGGCCTCGCTGAGTGGGCTGGGATACGCCCACGCGAAAAAGCCGATCCGTTTCTTACGCCACGCTTCCGAGCGCGTGGCCGAGACAACCGCGCGGACAGCCCCGCGTGTGGTCCGGCCCCTGGTAAGCATGAACGTGCGGATCACACGCTGGGAAGAAACGATCCGTGGTTGGCAAGCATTGCCTGATGGGAAAAAGGAACAAAATGATGAGTAACGACAACAATTCAATTACAGACCAGGCCAATCGTTTGATGGATAGTGCAGAAGAACAGGTCAGCGACCTGTTGAAGACACTCGAAGAACAGGATGCCCAGGTGTGGGCTTACCTGATCGGCGGTGTGGTTGCCCTGCTGGTGGGGCTGATCGCGGCCTATCTGTACGCCCAATCGGTACGCGAAAAGCGTAAGTCACGCCTGGAACGGATCAAGGACTCGCTGCGAAGGGGAATCTCTCGATGACCAATGATGTTCCGGTGCCGGAAAAACCAAACTGGAAGATGCAAACCTATATCATGGGTGGATTGGCCGGCCTGGTGCTTGGCTTATTGACCGCTTATTTCTTTGCGCGTGTATCCGAAGAACAACATGACATCAGCGGCCCAACACGCATCAGCACAATGGATGCGCTCAAGCTGGCGGTAGCGATCCTGGCAATCATCCGCCAGATCACCGACCTGGGCGCGAGCGGGAAGAAATAGCCGGGTATTCAACCTGAAGCGATGTTCGGGCGTATTGGTCCGTGCTGCGGGCGGTATGTGTCCCCCTGACGATTACCCCAGGCACGAGGTCAATACGCCTGTTTTATGTCTTATGCCAACTCGCCACCTTACCACAACGCTACGTTACATCATCTGGATCGCTCGCTTCGCGCTGGTGATCGTTCTGCTGCGCGACATCGCCCCCGCCTCGCCCTACGTCAAACTGGGACCACCGCAAACCGTCACCACGCAGCGCCCGGTCGTCTGCGTCCACACGCGCCTGACCGACGAGGTGGAAGAGGCCAAGATCAAGCGGACGCGTGGAAGATTCAGCGCACGTTACAGCTTGTGCGCGAGATGGGCGCGGCGACGATTGTCGAGTTTTTCCCCTGGCCTTATATCGAAACCACCGAGGGTGAATACGACTGGGCACACGCGGATCGCATCATCCGCCACGCGGAAAACCAGGGATTGACGGTTATCGCGCGTTTGGGTCTGGTGCCGGGTTGGGCACGCCCGCCGGTCGAAGAAAAAGTTACGACTCTAACCTACCTGACCAGCAATCATTTTGACGAGTTCGCCACGTTCGCCGCCGCGTTCGCGGCGCGTTATGCCGGAACGGTCAGCGGCGTGATCGTCTGGAACGAACCCAACCTGAGCATTGAATGGGGCGGACGCCAGCCCGACCCCGAAGCCTATACTGAACTGCTGCGGCAAACCTATCTCGCCGTTCGCGCCGCCAATCCTGACATGCTGGTGTTGGGCGGTGCGCTCGCGCCCACAACCGAACCGGAAAACAGCGGCGCAGGCATGAACGAATTCCGCTACCTGGAACGCATGTATGCCGCCGGAGCCGCTGATTATTTCGACGCGCTCGCCGCGCATACCTACGGATTCACGCATCCGCCCGAAGCCGAACCGGATCGCGGTGTGATCAACTTCCGGCGCATCGAACCACTGCGCGACATCATGGCGCGCTATGGCGACGGCGATAAACCGGTCACGATCACCGAAAGCGGCTGGAGCGACGATCCGCGCTGGACCAACGCCGTCCGGCCCGGCCAGCGCATCGCCTACACACTGGCCGCATTCGAGATCGTGGACGCCTGGGACTGGGCCGATCACCTGTGTATCTGGAACTTCCGCCAGCCATTGGACAGCCGCAACCGCCGCGACGCCTATTACGCGCTGGTATCGTCGGACTTCACGCGCAAGCCGGTGTATTACGCGATCCAGGCATTCACGCAGGGGCAAGGCAACCCCTACACCGAATGAGCGCTTTCAGGATTCGCCTTGCCCACCTGCGCACCTGGACCCGGCAGCACCCGCGCCTGGCGCTGCTCGCGCTGATCGCCGCCGCGAGCCTGATCGCGCTGTGGCTGCTGACACGGCCCGGCGCGCTGCTCGGTCCCAAAGATACGACCTGGCTACGCATCCAGATCAACAAAGACCTGTACGTCGGACTTGACCCGAACTACCCACCGTTCACGGAATGGACACCCGAACGTATTGAGGGTCTAGAAGCGGATATCGCCCGCGAGATCGGCGCACGGCTGGGCGTAGAAACGTCGATTCTAATCATGGGCTACGACGGGCTGTATGATGCACTTTACACCGGCCATGTGGATTTCATCATCGCCGGATTGACTATCGATCCGGTGTACGAAGAATGGGTATACTACACAGTACCCTACTTTGACGCTGGGCAAATCCTGGTTTCACGCCGGGCCGATGATTACCAGCACATCCGCGCGCTAGAGGAAAAAACGCTGGCGGTCGAGATTGCGTCGGCGGGCGACCTGGCGGCGCAGCGTTGGAAACGCCGGCTGCGCGCGCTCGATATTGTGCATGTGATGCTGCCGGAAGAAGCCATGCAGCGCGTGCAGCGCGGCGAAGTCGATGCCGCGCTGGTCGATACGGTCAGCGCGCGGCTGTACCTGGCTGAGCATCTCGACCTGACTATGGCAGCGCAAACAACCGTACCGCAGCCTTACGTGATCGCACTGCGCCAGGATAACTTCCGGCTCACCGCCGCCGTCGAGGATGCGCTATCCGACATGCGCCGCGATGGAACCCTCGCCGCGTTGATCGCCAAATGGTTTTAGAGAGGACACAGGCTTGTGGAGATTCATAACGCGAAACATCTCGCCGGATTTGCCAGCGAACACGGAGAAATCGTCTTCGAGTTTTTCGGTACGGCGGCGGGGCACAGCCAGGCCCACAGCCTCGCGCAGATCGTGATCCCGCCGGGTAAAAGCTCGCTCAAGCATTATCACCCTGTCGCGGAAGAAAGCTACTACATTCTCTGCGGGACAGCAGATCTCGAACTCGACGGGGAGACGGCGGCACTCAGCCCCGGCGACAATGTCGTCATCCGCGCCGAACAAATTCACCAGATTCGCAACGCAGGCGACGTTGACCTGGTGTTCCTGGCGGTATGCGTACCCGCCTGGACACCCGATAACAGCGTATTCGTCGATTGACGAGCACGCGCGTCACGACGAGCGCGGCGGGTCTGCGATCACATCGTCGTCGCTGTCATCCCTGCCGCGCCCATAACGCTTGAGCATGTCGTTCAGACGGTTCAGGACGTGATTCTGATTCATGCCGGCCACCACGCATAACAGGTAGGTGATCGCGTGTTCAGCATCGCTGGCGGCTTCGCGCAGCAGGTCTTCATTGGCAATCGACGCCAGCAGAAACATCAGCACGCCCAAAACCGCGCCCAACAGCGGGTTATAGAGATACCAGCTAATATGGATCGGATCGAAGTCCCGGTAGCGCGTGGTGTGACGTTCGAGCGTCAGGAAGCCCGACAGCAGCGCACCGACCACCCCTAACAACATCGGATAATACATCGCGGCAGCCGTTTCGATGCCCACCGCATCCGTCACGCCGGTAAACAGGGATTTGAGCAGGAACAGCACCGCCAATCCGATCCCCCAACCGATATAGTAATTAAACAGCATGGGCCGGTAGCGCATAATGTCATCGTGGATTTTGCGCTGGCGATTCATGTCGGTGCGGATGCGGTAAACGATGGCACGCGCGTCGTCGTAATTCTCGCGCGCTTCCAACAGCTTACCGCTGGCCTGCAACAATTCGCGCTGGAACTGGTCAGCCGTCGCGCGTGTGCCGGGAAAATCGCGCGCCAACTCTTCCTGCATTGCTTCGATCTGGTCCGCCAACCGGCGAATCCGATCATCATCGACCAGCAGTTTCAACAGCTTGCTATCAGGCGGCTGTGTCGGCTCGAACAGGCTGGCAGCATCCGGGCGCTTGGGGGCTGGCACAAACGGCTCCGGCAGCAGTCCCGGCTTGAGTACCTCGACCTCCTGATCCGCCAACCCGCCCTCATGCTCGTCGTCCACATCGACCCATTCTTCGGGCACACCCGGCACCAGCGCCTCAACTTCTGCGGGAGGGTGATAGGCGGGGCATCCATGGCCGCACGCTGCAAACTGTCAAGCAAGAGACCGGACATGAC
>CAZMNL010000076.1:0-10022 GCA_964567525.1 uncultured Anaerolineaceae bacterium | reverse complement strand
GCCGGAACGGGTGGTCCGTGCGGCGGCCAGCGCCGCACTCACCTTCCTGGAACCTGGCCCCAGCGATGATGTGCTGCTGCAAATGCTGCGCGCGCCCGAAGCCTTTGTGCGCTGGCAGGCGCTGCGAATGCTGGTCACGCGCGCCTCTAAGACCGATCAGGAAGCATTCAGCGAAACCAAAACCGCGATCTGGAACACGATGCTCTACCCGGCAGAAGGCTACACCGACAACCCGCTGACCCGCCGCGAAACCGCGCGGCTGGTGGCGGCTGCCGGAGACGAAACCGATACCGCGTGGTTGGTCGCGCAGTTTGAGGACCGCGATCCGGACGTGCAGCTTGCCGTGATCGAGGCATTGGGCGCAGTAGGTGATCGCAGCGCGCTGCCTGTGCTGCGCGGGCACGAAAACCAATACGCATTCCTGGGTCAGAGTACACGTACCGCCGCCGAGGATGCCATCGCCAATATCGAAAAGCGTCACCCGCTGCCGACGATTGGCACTGTGGCCTTAAGCCGCAGCGACCCGCTTGCCAATCAGAGCGTGCGCGAAGAGACCGTCTTCATGACCAGTGACACGACGATCTACGGTGTGGTCACGGTGGAGCACATCAAGCCGGGCACACAGGTTGAGATCAGATGGCAGCGCGGCGCTACGGTACTGCACACCCAGGTACAGGAAATCAACGACGACCTGCCAGAAAATGACCGCATCGCGGCCATTCAGGATACCCCGCGCAGCACGCCGCCCGCCCGGCCTTCGCCGTTCCAGCGCGGCAGGGACCGCCCCGGAACGCCACTGCCGCCACCATCACAACGGCGTTCACCCTTCGAGCGCCGTAATGATCCGCCCGATGCACCCGCAGATCGCCGCCCTGGGCCAACGTTCGGTCGCCGGGAAAGCACCCCGGCGCGCCCTACCCGACCCCCGCAGCCAACCCGTCCAACTGCACCCACAGAGCGTCCCCGTTTCGGGACACCACCCGAACGTGCGGCAGGCCCCTACCAGCGCAGAAGCGAAGATCGCGCACTGCCACCGCGCCCATCTTCGCGCCGAGGTCTGGCGCACTCGCCCACACACGCACCCAATGAGAATGTCAATCAGGCGGCGCGGTCTGGACCATTCAGCCGCCCTAGTGCAGCACCCCGGCGTGAAGAACAGCCGGAAACGCCCTCTTTCCTGCGGCGTCGCCCCCTGCCGGACCGCGAACCATCACGCTCATCATCGTACCGGGACCAGATGCCCGAACGCCCGCGTTACACACCGGGATCGCAGTTTGGCCGCGATACTACAGACAACGACCGCCCCACATTCGGACGCCGCCCGGACCCTGGCGACTCATCTTTTGGTCAGTCCCGACGCACACCGTTGGGCGCACGTGACAGGACCCCGGCTTCACCCTTCCGCGCACGTCCCCCACAGTTACCCGACCATGCACGACGACTGGTCGTCGCGTGCTCTGCGCCGGATACGCAGTGGGAGCCGGGAACCTACACCCTGGAAATCAAAATCGATGACAGCACCACGCGGCAGGTGCAGTTTAAAGTGCTGGAACAAGTCCAGATTCTCGGCCTGGAACCAGGGCTGCTGCCCTCACCTGGTCAGCAAAACTTCGCGCATACCAGCACGTTTATGAGCAACGCGAAATATATTGATTGCCAGGTACATCTCAAGGACGCACCCTATAATCTGCCGCTGATGGGGCGCATCTACAACGCCACCAGCGGAGCGCTGATCCAGCAAACCACCGCAGCCGCGCGGCACGAAGGCGACCAGGTAATTAACCTGACATGGGAACAATCCTGGTGGCGGCCCGGACCTTACCGCATCGAAGTATCCGCCGAGCACGCTAACACCATCGAAACCGAGATTACGGTCATCTCGCACTACAGTGTCACAGATATCGTGCTGTGCCACCAGATCAGCCCCGACAACGGCGCGATTGGGGCCGGATGGCCGTTCTACCCGGATGATACGTGCTACTGCGTGGTGGAGTTTGGGACACCACCGCCTGGCGTCGAGATCGAAGTCACCTGGCATCAGAAATCCGGTGACTGGAACACCTCGACCACCCCCCAGCGGAGTTCCAGGGGACGGCGGCAAGACACGCAGCGCTACGTCACGAAAGCAGAAACCAACCAGCGCACAGCCTTCAAACTGCAACCGCCGGAAAATAAGCGCCTCACGCCAGGGCATTACAGCGTCGTGGTGTCCGGTCCCAGTGTGACTCGCGCCGAACGATCCTTCGAGGTCAAACCCTACCCGCCGAACCAGCGTGTACGCGAGATGATCACCGCTGCGTGGCGCAAAATCGAACCGGCAGCCAAACGCCACCACCTGACTCAAGCGTTGATCGCAGCCGGGATGGTGCTGTTGTTGGCGTTCGTCATGCTGCTGCTGAACGCAGTCACAACTTACGCCGCCGGATCGCACCGCGTCGAAACCGATCCGGTGCTGGATATCGGTCAGGCAGTCAACCGCGTCAATCCGCTGTGGATCGCCGGGTGGCTCTCGTTAAGCGTGGGATACGGCCTGCTGTTCTCGCGCTACGAGAAAAACAAGAGCAGCGACCTGGAAGAAGTCTTGTTTATTCCCCTCAATACGCTGCTGGTATTGTTCAGCACGCTGCTAGTCGGATATCAATTCAGCTACCTGGCTTTTGGCCCCACTTACCTGTGGCCGGGGACGTTCTGGCGCTTGTTTGAAAATCTTGACTGGATCAATCCGGCCATAGCGTGGCTGGCGCTGCCGGTTGCGCTCGTTTTCGTGGAGGTCGCCCGCCAGGATGATCACAAATGGCCGTTCTATATCGCGCCCTTCTGGGCCGCCGTTGGTATCGCCATCGTGATGCTGACGTGCTATACGGGCGCGCTGCTGCTTGGACTGCCGGCGGGCTTGCTGGGTGCAGTGATCGGCAGTCCGCTGCGCGTGCTGGGCGTGTCGAATGATCTCGGACACGCCTTACTGCACGCGGGCGGCAACATCGGGTTCATCCTCGGCCCGGTAATCGCCGCGCTGGTGTACTGGCGTGAGGACCTGCTCAATTTCTGGTCCGCGTGGCGCAAGCGCAAAGCCAGCCGCCCAAGCAGTGACTTTTCGCTGCTGCACTATCTCGCTGAACAAAATACGATCCTCAACCCACTGGTTGAGCATGGCATCCTGGTACAGCGTGCGCGGTATGCGGCCCTGCTGCTGGTCGAGATAGCGCTGCTGGCGCTGGTTCTGTTCGGGTCGGTCATCGTCCCGGCACTCGAAGCATTCTACCAACTGCCCAACGACGCCGCACTGCCCGATGTGCTGCGCGCTGCGCCGCTGAGAACCATCCTGGCGCTGACGGTGGTGCTGGCATGGCCTGCGCTGGTCTACTGGGGCTATCGCAGTGCGATCACGCTCCGGCTGCCGGGCGCGTTGGTCAAGCCGGTGCGCCGCTTTGCGCTGTTGATCTTGCTCGCGCCGGTTGCGGCACTGGTCGTCGCGTTTGTCGCCGCCCAAACCACGCCAGGGCACGCATGGCCGGTGTCCATCAACCTGTACTGGGTCAACCGCGTGGGCGCGATAGCCGCCAGCGGACTGATCCTCTGGGCCATGCTCACCACGATCCAGCGCATCCCGGACCGGCTGCGCCGTGACTATGTGCCCAGATTCTCCCTGGACGATACGGATGATATCGCGGTGCTTGCTGCCGGGCTGTCCGTGCTCATCGCCGCGATCATTTTGCCAGTGTGGATGTGGGGTGTGATGATCCTGCTCATCCTGTTCATACTTGCCGCCGGGGTCACACTCGCCCGCCGTATACGCTGACACAAAAAACCGGCGGGTGTACCGCCGGTTTTTCATTGGCATTGTTTATGTGCGGTATCAGGCGTTATACGGCCCCAGCTTGAGCCACATCACCTGGTAAGGTGCGAGTTCGACTATCGCGCCCGGTTCAAACGCCGCACCTGAAATCAGGTCGCGCAGCGTGTCCGCAGCAGGCAAGGCCGGGTCCGCCAGCGTCACGGCAACGGTTTCATTCGCCACATTGTGCAGCGCCAGAATACGCTGATCCCCATCCGGCGCGGTGCGCAGCAAGGTGAACACGCGCGGATCGAGCTTCAACACCGACTGCGCCGCGTTGGGATGGAAGGCACGCTCACGGATGCGCGCGCGGATCAGATCGATGTACGCGGTAAAGACCTGCGCGCGCAGCGAACCCAGATCGTCCAACGCCGCTGTGACTTCATCAAAATGCAGTTTCTCGCGGTTGATCGCGCGCTTGTGCCCGTTCTGCTGCACACCTGCAGGCCAACTGCGCGAACCCAGCAGGCTGTGAATGTAAATACCGGGCATCCCCACAAAGGCAAGCTGAATCGCCTGCGATGCGATGAAGCGCCGCACCTGCACATCCAGCGGTTCGTCGCTGTTCGGATCGGAGAGCGCGTCGAAGTAGTTAATGTTGAGTTCATAGGGACTCTGCGTGCCGTCGCTATTGGCCTTGTACGACACCGCGCCACCATGTGTTCGCACGCGCTCGCCTAGCGCCGCAATATCCGCACCGGACAAAATACCCTCAGCCGGGCGCACACCGATGCCGTCATGCGAAGCCGTGAAATTGAAGAAAGTCGTCTGGTCGGAAACCGTTTCGATCCCCGCCGCCCATTCGCTTAATACCGCCGCGTCCCCATGTGCGAAGGTGTGCAACATCAGCGGCGGCAGCGAAAACTGATACACAAGCTGCGCCTCGTCGCTACCCTCTCCAAAATACGAGATATTTTCCGCGTGGGGCACATTCGTCTCGGTGATGATTGCCACGTGCGGGGCTACGCGGTCGAGAATATTACGAAACAGCTTCACGACCGCGTGCGTTTGCCACAGGTGTATACTGCTGGTGCCGATCTGTTTCCACAGGTACGCAATCGCATCCAGCCGGATGAAGCTCATACCCTGGCTGATGTAAAACAGCAGCACATCCACGATACGCAGCAACACATCGGCGCTGGCGTAATTCAGATCGATCTGGTCGTCGCTGAACGTTGTCCAGACGTGCTGCGGCCCGTGTGCCGTATCAACCTCGGTGAGCAGCGGCAGGCTGCGCGGGCGCACGACCTGCGACAGGTCAGCGTCCGGCGAAACGGTGATGAAAAAATCCCGGTAATCAGGATCGCCCGCCTTGAACGCTTCAAACCATGCGCTGCGCGCCGAGATGTGGTTGATCACGGCGTCAAACATGAGATCAAAATCCTGGCCGATACGCCGGACATGATCCCAGCTTCCCAGCGACGCATTCACAGCGGTGTAGTCGATCACCGAGAAGCCGTCATCTGATGAGAACGGGAAAAACGGCAGGATATGCACGGCGGAGATCACGCCCGTCAAACGTGCTTGCAGAAAGCGGTGCAGCGTTTGCAGCGGCGGTTCACCCGGCGCGGTGAGCGTATCACCATAAGTGATCAGCATCACGTCGCGCTCGCTGACTCGTGCAGACGGATCGGCGGGTTTTTGCGCAAGCGCCGGATGGCGCGCGGCAAAGTCATCAAGCAGGCGCATCAAATGTGAATGTGCCTCAGCCCCTTGCTTGGGACCATATAAAGCGGTTAGTTTTTCACGAATCGTTTCAGTTGTCATGGCTTTTTCAGGTTGGGTACTATGGCAAAATCTGCGCTTAGCATAGAATTGAAGGGAGCATTCGTCAAGTCTGTTATTGCGCAGCGCAAAGGAATATAAACGGTGTCCCCCACACACACAGACAACCCTCTGCCAAAACCACACCCGGTATTTATGCGCGTCATCTCCCTGATCCTCGGCCTGATAGCCCGGCTGTACTTTCGCCTGTCCTGCCGCGTGGATCGCCGGGAACTCGCACAGATCAGCACACAGCCTCGCCCGCTGATCGTAGTCTTCAACCACACCAGCCACCTCGACGTACCAGCGGTGGGATTGTGCCTGGGTGTGAAGCTTATGCGGCGGGTGATCATGCCGGGCAAAAAGGAACTCTTTGAAAAACCGGTGATGGCGTGGTTGATGAGGCACAGCGGCGCAATACCGCTGGATCGCGGTATGAATGATACAATCGCAGTACGTACCTTGCTCTGCGCGCTGCAAGCAGGCCGCCTGCTCATGATGTCGCCAGAGGGCACGCGCAGTTACGACGGGCAAACCCGGACCTTCAAACCGGGGTTTGTCAAGCTTGCCCACCGCGCGCAGGCATTGATCCTGCCGGTGGGCATTCAGGGCGCATATGCCGCATTTCCGCGCACGGCGGCGTTCCCACGCCCACACAAAGTCAGCGTGCGGGTCGGCACACCGCTGGATGCTGCCGCGCACCTGCCACAAAAACCGTCCCATGAGGACTACATCGCCTTCGCTGAGCAAGTACGGCAGCAGGTGATCGATCTCACGCGGAATTAACACCCATGCCGCAGTGATGGGTAGCCGCTATTTTGGTGTAGTTTGGTAGTGCGCGCACCATATGGCAAACACTACAATGAGAATCTCATTTCTTGTATCAATAGCACAAAAAAACAGTTTTTAGCGAAAGGTATTTTTTATGAGCATCAGTCAGTTAGCCCGATCGATTCAGGAATCCCCGACGCTTCGGCTCAACGAGGAAGCCATGATCATGCGCGAACGCGGGGACCCGGTGATCAACATGGGCGTGGGCGAGCCGAAAAATAAAGCGCCGATTACCGCTGTCCTCGGCTCATCAGCCCGCTTGCGCACGGGAGAAGTCAAGTACGTGCCTACTGATGGTCTGCGCTCACTGAAACAGGCCGTCATCCGCTATACGGAAGAGTTCTACAACCGCCTGCCTGCCCCCGAAAATATCATCATCTCCACCGGAGCCAAGCAATCCCTGTTTAATGTGCTGTTCTCGATCCTCAACCCGCAGGACGAAGTGATCGTTCTGGCTCCATACTGGGTCAGCTATCCGGAAATGATCAAGATGTGCTACGGCATCCCGGTGATGCTGCGCCCGGAAGATGGCACATTCCACCACCGCATGGAAGAGGTCGAAGAGGCCGTCAGCTCGTACACCAAAGCAATTATCGTCAACAGCCCGAACAACCCGTCAGGCGTCGTCTACAGCGAGGACTTCATCGCGGCCCTGGTTGATTTCTGCGAGCGACGCGATATCTACCTGATTATGGACGACATCTATCACCGGCTGGTCTTCGACAACAAACGCGCTGTGCCCGCCTATAACTACACCAACAAAGATATCGAAAACACGCGCGTGATCGTAGTGAACGGGGTTTCCAAGCTCTATGGCATGACCGGGTTCCGCATCGGTTGGACAGTTGCCAACCGCCGCCTGACAGAAGTCATGACCAACGTGCAGGCACAAATGACCTCGTCCGCCTCGACCGTTTCACAGGCCGCCGCCGAAGGCGCGCTGACCGGAATGCAGAGCGTCGTCGAGAATCTGCGGCTCACGATCCAGAATAACCGTGACGTGATCCTGCACGAACTGCGCTCCTTCACCGATCTGTACATCATCCCACCGGACGGTACGTTCTACGTCATGCCGGATTTTCGCGCCTACGGCAGTGATTCGGTCAAGCTGGCGCAGTTCCTGCTGCGTAAGGCGCTGGTCGTAACCGTGCCGGGCGTCTCGTTCGGCATGGAAGGCTACATTCGCCTGAGCTTCTCCGGCGCGACCAAAGAAATCATTGAAGCGGTGGACCGTATGAAATGGGCGCTGGACCCCAACGCTCCCAACGAGATTTACATCGGCGACCGTAAGCTGATCCGTGACTGGTTATAGGCGGTGAGGGACTGGTGATGACTAACAATCTACTTAACATTAAAACCCCGGCTGAAGACCAGGCGCACGCCCTCAAAGCTGACTTCGGTCTGGGGCATCATGGCCTGCGCAATCTGCGCCAGAGCTATTGGAACCTGCCCGCCGAAGCACTGTATGAAGAGATCGTCTTCCGCAGTGAGGGCAAGATCACGCGCAACGGCCCGCTGCTGGTCGATTCTGGCAAGCATACCGCGCGCGCCGCGCAGGATAAATTCATCGTGCGCGAACCCACCACCGAACAACATATCTGGTGGGGCGAATATAATCGGCCCATTGGCGCGGCCAACTTCGACGCGCTCTTCGCGCGTTTACAGGGCTATCTGCAAGGGCGTGACGTGTTCGTGCAGGACTGTTATGTCGGGGCCGATCCCGCTTACCGGCTGCCGATACGCATCATCACCGAATGGGCCTGGCACAGCCTGTTTGCGCGTAACATGTTCATCCTGCCGGAAAACCGCGAAGAATACCGGCTGCATGTGCCCGAATTCACGATCCTGGCCGTGCCCTCATTCCAGGCCACCGAGATGATCGACGGTACGCGGTCCAGTACGGCGATTGCGCTAAATTTCGAGCAGCGTGTCGGCATTATCGCGGACTCCGGCTACGGCGGCGAGATCAAAAAATCGGTCTTCACCGTGATGAACTACCTGCTTCCGCTGGAAGGCGTGATGACCATGCACTGCTCCGCCAACCAGGGCGCGGACCGTGACGATGTGGCGCTGTTCTTCGGACTCTCCGGGACAGGCAAGACCACACTCTCAGCTGATCCTACGCGCGGGCTGATCGGGGATGATGAGCATGGCTGGAGTGTTGACGGCGTGTTCAACTTCGAAAACGGCTCGTATGCCAAAGTGATCCAGCTTTCCGCTTCCGCTGAGCCGCAAATCTACGCCGCCACGCACCGTTTTGGCACGATTCTGGAAAACGTGATCTTCGACCCGGTGACACGGCGTATTGACCTGGACGATGACGCGATCACGGAAAACACGCGCGCGTCCTACCCGCTGGATTACATCGACAACGCCATTCCCGAAAAACGCGGCGGACACCCGCGTAATATTATCCTGCTGACGTGTGATGCGCAGGGCGTCATGCCCCCTATCGCGCGTCTGACACCCGACCAGGCGCTGTACCACTTCATCTCCGGCTATACCTCGAAGGTCGGCGGTACGGAAGTCGGGCTGGGCGAAGAGCCGGAAATCACGTTTAGCGCGTGCTTCGGTGCGCCCTTCATGGTGCATCATCCAGTGTTCTATGCCGACCTGCTCAAGCGCAAGATTGAACGCTATAACGCCAACTGCTGGCTGCTAAACACCGGCTGGGTCGGCGGTCCGTATGGCGTGGGGAAACGCATCAGCATTCGGCATACGCGCGGTTTGCTCAATGCTGCGCTGTCCGGCGCACTGTTGAACGTGGAATACTACCCCGATCCGGTGTTCGGCTTCGACGTGCCGAAGTCATGCCCGGATGTGCCGGAGAGTGTACTTTACCCGGCGGAATCGTGGCCCAGCGAAGAGGAATACTGGCATAAATACCGCCAACTGGCAACGCGCTACATCGACAACTTCAAGAAGTTCGCGCCGGACTGTCCGCCCGAACTGCGCGCCGCCGGTCCGAAACTGAATCGTTAACCGCATCCACCATCCGATTACTGTTCATAACGGGCACACTCACACGGGCGTGCCCGTTCATGTTTGTGCCTCACCAGGGGCCAGCGGAAATGTGACCGTCACGCGCGTTCCCCAACTCGGCTTGCTGATGATATCGACCATGCCGCGCTGCAAGCTGACAATTTCGCGGACCAGCGCCAACCCCATGCCCATGCCCTGCTGCTCGAACAGATTGCCTTCAAACTGCGCGTAAGCGTTGGCACTTTTGATCTGGGCGGCGCTCATACCCTGTCCCCGGTCGCTCATCCGCAGCAGATATACATCACCGGTTGAGATACCAATGATACGCACCCCTGCCCCTGGCGAAGAAAACCTGAGCGTATTATCCAGCAGTTCTTCAACCACTTTTGCCAGGCTCTCAGCCGAAATGATCAGGGCGGCATCCGAGATACAGGCACGTACATCGTCGCGGCGGCTGTAGCGATCTGCAACGCGCGTTATCACCGGGTGGATCACAGATGCGGCATGATCGAGTTTTTCCTCTATCGCAGCCAACTGGTATGCCGGGTCGGATTTAAACGGGTGTGGCTACTTTGCATTTTGGAAGGCTCAAGTATAGATCGGGTGCAAA
>CAZMNL010000075.1:0-10043 GCA_964567525.1 uncultured Anaerolineaceae bacterium | reverse complement strand
TCATGGCGATCATCGCGCCGCGATCCCAGAGAATCGTCACGTTCGGACCGGCGAGTCCGGCGACGACCCCGGCCCAGGGTCCGGCGGCGTTCAGCACGGCGGCAGCGTGGATCGTGCGTTGCGCGCCCGTGCGCGTATCGCGCACCTGCGCGCCGATCACCGCGTCACCCTCGCGCAGCAGCGCGACCACGTCCTGGTAAATCCACGCCGCGCCGCCATACGACCGCGCCGCCTCGACGAACCCGTGAATCAGGTCGAACGAGTCGCAGGTGCCATCGGGCACGCGGTAGGCGGCGGTGATATCGGGCGTGAGCGCGGGTTCCTGCTCGCGGGCCTGCTGCGTGGTGATCGGCTCCGCCGGGATGCCGGACTGTTTGCAGCCGTCCAACCACCGCGCGGGGAAGTCGTCCGGGTCGTGCGGCGTGGCGATGAACAGCCCGCCGGTGTCCTCAATGCTGAACGGGGCGATGCGCCGCAGTATCCGGTTTTCGTCGATACACTCTCTGGCGGTTTCCAGGTCGCGCCCGGCATAACGCCCGCCGGAATGCAGCAGCCCGTGATAGCGGCCTGAGGTCCCGGTGGAGAGGTCGAGCTGTTCGACCAGCAGCGCGCGCACCCCGCGACGTGCCAGGTCGTAGAGCGCCGCCGCGCCGGTCGCGCCCCCGCCAATTACCAGCACATCGACTTTGTGTGCAGTCACGATAAAATGCTCCTGTAAAAGAAAGCTGTAAGCGATAAGCCGTTAGCTTTTAGCTAAAAGCAAAGTCAAAAGCGATCACCACAGAGCCGTTTCTAATATATGAAACAGAGAAAAAATCTGTGTTTATCTGTGCGCATCCGCGTTCATCTGCGTCCCATTTTTAACCGCTAACGGCTTCTACGGCTTCAAGACCAAATCCTGATGGTGCCCCGGCTGGCTCTCGACATACGCCAGCACGCGCGCGGGGTCCGTGCCGCAGTCGATCAGGCCGCCGTCCGCGTCGATGACATGCAGCGTGTAGTCGATATCGACGAACTGCTGCAAAAATGCGCCCGGTTCGGTCTGCCCCAGGTCGCGGATATTGCTCGGCGCGAACTCGCATACAAACGCCGGGCGGCAGCGCGTGATCATGCCCCACATGCCGCGCACGGCGTAGGGTTCGAAGCCCTCAATATCGATCTTCACCAGGTCAAAATCCTGGTCTTTCAGAAAATCGTCAATCGTCACCGCGTCAATCGACGACCACGCGACCTGCTCGCCGTGTACGTGGCTTTCCAGCAGGGCACGGTCGCGCCCGGTGAAGCGCGCGCCGTAGTTTGACGGGTTGCCCAGGTCGGTGAAGATCAACTGCTCGTTGGTGTCGCTCACCGCGAGATTGTGCGCGTGGATGCGGTCGCGCCAGCCGTTCAGCGCGATACTGGCGGTGAACAGGTCGAAGATGCGGCGGTCCGGCTCGAAACCGTAGACGGTCGCCGCCGGGCACTGGGACGCAACCAGCAAGCTGAACCAGCCCAGGTTCGCGCCCACGTCCAGAAAGCGCGTATCGGGTTGCGTCAGGCGCAGCAGCGCGCGCGTGACATTGGTTTCGTAGTCGCCCTTCATCAGGATCGAGCGCCCGATGGTCCAGTCATCCACGTTGACCACCATCGAAAAGCCATGTACCGTGTACCGGATGCTGTGATCGTCACCCGACAGCAGATTCAGCAGGTGGCGCGGGCGGAACCGTCGCAGGCTGGCCCACATGCCTTTCGCATAACTGCGGATTTTTCTCGCGCGCTGGCTCATGCGCTGCCTCACCTCTCCGTGCGTTGTCCTGTCCCAAGCACTCTACGCGCCCCATGCCCGCAGCATACCACGCCGCAAGCAGGCATGATAGTGACAACTGGCACAAGTTGCTGGATATGGATGAGAGTTGAGATAGAATAGTATGTGTGCTTTGCTCACGCTTTTAAAGGGGTATCGAATGGAACATGAATCGAACCTTTCTCGTTATGATCGTGTGATTTTGACCGTATTCGAACGCTTGATCGAGCTTTATGGACCAGGAGAAGACGAGTACTTTTTCGATAAGGACTTTCTTGATCTTATTGCCGACGAACTGAAAATCAAAAACATTCCGGATATTATCTATTCGTATCGTTCCGGACGCCGCCCATTTCCACTCGCTATTTTGTCACATGGGCATTGGATCATACGCGGTATGGGTAAGGGGAAGTATGTTTTCACACGCCTTAACTTTCCAGCCGAACTGACCCTACCTTACGACATGGAAATTACATCGATCCTGTCCGCGACACCAGAAGTTGTACTGCGTTATGCAAAAGGCGATGAACAAAGCACGCTCGTTCAGATTCGCTACAATCGCCTAGTTGATATTTTCACTGGCCTGACTGCCTATCATCTTCAATCGCATGTACGCACCTATGTTGATGAGCTGGGACAGATTGAGATCGACGATCTGTATCTGGGGGTAGACACCGACGGGAACTGGTTTTGTATTCCACTTGAAGCCAAACCATCCCATCCAGGAGATCAGTTAGGGCGCATCCAGATTGCGTCGATGATTGCTTACGCCGAACAGGAATTCCCCGATCTGCCGGTACGCCCGATTGGAGTGAAAGCGATCACGGACGGATCGATCTTCTTTGTCGAATTTACAGCTACTCCAGACCCGGCAGAAGTGCAGTCACGCTTTTACAAACGTTACCAACTCATCCGAGAACAAGACAACTAACCAGGCCAGCGCAAAACCAGAACCTCTTCACGGAGTTGTGATTTGGTAGCCGTAGATAGTCGTGTGCGCCATAGATCGATCCGTTCAACTTTGTAGCCGCAATATTCGGCAATCTGCGCTAAGAGTTGCCCGGTGGGGATCGTTGTACGAAAAAACGATTCCTGGTCGCCTACGACGTAAGCGCATAACGCGCCCGGTGCGAGTACCGTTTTCAGTGCCTCGAAATGTCGAAACATACCGCCAAAATAAAGACTGACAACACGGTGATACAGCCTTTCAAATCCGGATGTCTTGCCCAGTGCAATACGCTTGCTCTCGATTTCTTCAGCGATACACCTGACCGACTCGAATTGATTTCCCAGTCGGTCATCTTCGTCTGCCACGTAAACATTGCGTGTGTTACTGCGCAGCAAACCGTGTTTGACGCGCCTTAACTCCTCGCGATTGTTGATAAACCCTAGAACCACGCTTTCCAGCCGGGTTGTGCGCGTATAATCTTTCTCGTTGGGATAAGGCGGCGAAGTAATTACGTACTGTACGCTGTTTGGGCGAAAAGGCAGCGCTGCACGCGCATCACCGTGAAAAACGTGCGAGGGTAAATGACTGCATTCTGCCACCTGCTGCAAATCGGCTGCCATCTGATCCACACGACTCATCCAGAACCTGATAACATCAGCATCCGTTTTTTTCTTACGACTTACTCCTACTTCTGGTCCGAATCGCAAATTGCTGGCATCCGCAACCAATGTCGAAGCCAACGCTAACTCTTGATGCAGGGTCCAGGGGTGACGTTCACGGCGAATACTATCAAGCAGCTCAAGTGCCCGATGCAAAGGGCGAGGGCTTATCGAATCAGAAAGTAACAGTTTCAAGCGCGCAGAATTGAGCGTTCGTAGCTCTACGATATCTTCTGCGTTGGAGAATAATGGCAAGTCATTGTATATATCTAGATTTTGCTGCTCAAAACGCTCACGGACCTGTCCCGCAATTTGTAAACTATGCTGAGTTAGCGCACGATGATCAACATCCCAAGATGATTTCGTGCATGAGGCAAAATGTGTCATCGGATGCGCTTCTAAGCCCAATGCCTTGTAACCGAATCTCTTAGCCTCTACGATGGTTGTGCCTGTGCCGCAAAATGGATCGAGTACGAATTGTCCGGGCTTTGCCTCAAACGAATCAAGGTATTGTTGAACCAAATGTGGGGGAAATGACAAAACAAAGCGATACCAATCGTGTACGACACGATCTTCTGCGCGCAGTTGATTGATGTTATTTACGGTGACGGAAGAGTCAACCATCACAAAAATCCTTTGAAAAGTCGCTCACAACGCTGATTATAGAACAAATGACCGCTTTCGCAACCCGCATACACGGCTGCACTGCACATCACAGAACATAACACACCGGAGCATGAACCCATACTCCGGTATGTCGATTCGCTTTTGCTGACAGCTTAGAGCTTATCGCTTAGAGCTTTTAGATCAACAGCCGCATCGGGTTTTCGAGCAGTTGCTTGAGCAGCCGCATAAACTCGGCGGCCTCGGCCCCGTCGCTGACGCGGTGATCGACGCTGACGGTCGCTTTCATGCGCATCCCGACGCCGATGCTGTTGTCTTCCAGCACGACCGGCACTTTCTTCGCCGACCCGACCGCCAGAATCCCGGCTTCCGGCGGGTTGATGATCGCAATGAAGTGATCGACTTCATACGGGCCGAGGTTGCTCACGCTGAAGGTCGCGCCCTCGATCTCGGCGGGCTTGACCTTGCCCTCACGCGCGCGCGTGATCATGTCGCGGTGGTTGTAGGCCATCGTGCTGAGCGCGGTCTTGTCGGCGTCGTAGCTGGTGACGTTGATCAGGCCGCCATCCGGCAGCGCCACCGCTACCCCGATGTTAACACGCTTGTGCCGCGCGAGCCGGTCGCCGTAGTAGTGCGAATTCAGGTTCGGATACTGGCGCAGCGCCAGCGCGGTTGCTTTGACGATCAGGTCATTGACGCTGATACGGCGCGCGTCGTCTTCGATAGTTTCGTTCAACTGCGCGCGCAGTTCCAGCACCGCCGCGATATCGATCTCGGTGGTGACGTAGAAGTGCGGCACAAACTGCTTGCTCTCGACCAGGCGCTGGCCGATACGCGCGCGCATCCGGCTGAGTTCGATGATCTCCACGTCCGGCCCTTCGGGAATGTCCGAGAAGGTCGGCATCGAGGGCCGCGCGGCGGTTTCGGGAATCGCGGGTTTTTCCGGCTTGCGCTTCTCGGTGGGGGCGGCGGGCGCTTCGCCCGGCTCGAATTCGAGCACGTCCTGCTTGACGATGCGGCCACCGGGACCGCTGCCCTGCACGCGGTTCAGGTCGATACCCTTTTCATCGGCGAGACGGCGCGCGATGGGGCTGGCCTTCACGCCGCCGGGCAAACCCGGCGCATCTTCGGCGGGCGGCTGTGCGGGCGCGGCTTTTTCTGCTTCTGCTTTTGCTTTTGCTTCGGGTTCCGGTTCTTCTTCCGGTTCCGGCTCGGCTTCAGCTTTAGCGGGAGCTGCGCCGCCTTCGGGCGCGTCTTCGCCCTCCGCGCCGACGTAGCCAATCGGCGAACCGACCTCCACCACGTCGCCCGGCTCAGCGAGCAGGCTCAGCACAAACCCGCCGACCGTCGTTTCGATCTCAATCGTCGCCTTGTCGGTTTCGATCTCGGCGATCACGTCGCCCTTGCTGATCTCCTGGCCGATCTCGACGGTCCAGTTAACCAGCGTACCTTCGGCCATGTCGAAGCCCAGCTTGGGCATTAGAATAGGCTCTGCCATCAGACAATCTCCTTGACCGCATCAATAACCTTCTGCGGGCTGGGCAGCGCCATGAGTTCGATGTCGCGGGAATAGGGCAGCGGTTGGTCCATCGCCGCCACACGCTTTACGGGCGCGTCCATCCAGTCGAAGCATTCCGCCGTGATCTGCGCGGCGACTTCGGCCCCGACGTTGTACATCGGCAGGCTTTCTTCCACCACGACGCAGCGGTTGGTCTTCTTGAAGCTCTCGAACACCGGCTCCAGGTCCAGCGGGCGCAGCCAGCGCAGATCGATGATCTCGGCTTCGATGCCGTCTTTGGCGAGTTCTTCCGCCGCCGCCATTGAGTGTTCCAGGCCCTTCTGGTAAGTCACGATGGTGACGTCGCTGCCTTCGCGCTTGATATCGCTCTTGCCAATCGGCAGCACGAAGTCCTCATCGTCCGCCGGTACTTCGCTACGGCGCTGTAACATCGTGCTGTGTTCGATAAACATCACGGGGTTGTCATCGCGGATCGCGGCCTTGAGCATCCCTTTGGCGTCGTAGGCCGTGCCCGGCACGGCGACATAGTAACCGGGGAAGTGTGCGAATACCGGTTCGGGCGCGTGCGAGTGAGTCGCGCCCAACTGCTTACCGCCGCCGGTCGTGGTGCGGATCACCATCGGGACGGTGAACTGCCCGTCGAACATATAGCGGGCTTTCGCCATGCTGTTCACAATCGCGTCCATCGCCACAAACGCGAAGTTGATCGTCATCAGTTCGGCAATCGGGCGCAGGCCAGCCATCGCCGCGCCGACCGCCGCGCCGACGATCACCATTTCGGCAATCGGGGTATCGCGCACGCGCTTTTCGCCGAACTCGTCCAGGAAGCCGCGCGTGACGGCATACGTGCCGCCCCACACGCCCACTTCCTCGCCCATGATAAAGACGCGCTCATCGCGCTGCATTTCTTCGCGGAGCGCCTGGCTGAGCGCCTCGCGGTAGGTAATCGGTCTGTCTGCCATCGGTCCCCTCATCAGTCAACGTATACGTGGCGGGTCAGGTCTTCAAAGGTCGGGTCGGGGCTTTCTTCCGCGAACTTCACGGCCTCGTTCACGGCTTCAAGCATCTGTTCGTCGATACGGTCGAGGTCTTTCTCGACGTTTTTGTATTCCTCGATCAGATACTCGCGGAAGCGTCCAATCGGGCCGTTGGCGGTGAATTCCTCGACCTCTTCTTTCGTGCGGTAGCGCTGCGGGTCGCCCATGCTGTGCCCTTCCAGGCGGTAGGTCAGCGCCTCGACCAGGATCGGGCCGTGCTTCTGGGCGTGTTCCTTCGCCTCGCTGATCGCCTCGTACATCGCCAGCACGTCCATACCGTCCACGCGCGGCCCCATCTTCATACCGCTGCCGTCTTCGCTGCTGTAGGCCAGCGCGCGGCGGTTGAGTTCTTTCGCGCCGCTGGCCCGGTCAACCGCGGTTCCCATGCCGTACTGGTTATTTTCGATCACCCAGACTACCGGCAGATTCCAGACCGCGCTGAGATTCAACGCCTCGTGGAAGTAACCGATGTTGGTTGCGCCGTCGCCCATGAAAGCCACGACGACCCCGTCTTCTTCCATGTATTGCAGCTTGAGCGCGATGCCTGCCGCCAGCGGCAGATGCCCGCCGACGATGCCGTAACCGCCCCACATGTGCAGGTCGCGGTCCGCCAGGTGCATTGAGCCGCCCTTGCCGCCGCTGGTCCCGGTCTTCTTGCCCATCATCTCCGCCATGACCGCGTTCACATCCAGACCGCGCGCCAGCGCCAGGCCGTGATCGCGGTAGGCCGTGATGACGTGATCTTCCGGTCCGAGCGCGGCTAACGCGCCGACGCCGGTCGCTTCCTGCCCGATGTACAGGTGCAGGAACCCACCGATCAAGCCTTGCTGGTACAGTTCAGCGCAGCGCTCTTCGAACCGCCGGATGAGCACCATTTGCCGGTACCACTCTAGCAGTGTGTCCTTGTTTGGTTTTGCCATTGTTTCCCTCTATCTTGATGCATGAAAACAGGCGTTGCAGTTAACGCCTGGAGTCAATGAAGCCTTCGCAGTGGCGATAGCCAGATTGTACAAAAAGGTACGTGAACCTGACAAGCGGAGATTCGCACTGGCTAGCCAGGAAACGCAAGCTGGATTACACTTAAGGCAATTGAAACGTGATTTTAACGGACGATTGACCATGCCACGTAAATACCCGCTCAATTACCGCGAAGCCGAAATTAATCCGCTCATCGCTGCGCTGGATGGCGGCCATTCCGTGTCAGTGGTCGGCCCGCCGGGGGTCGGCAAATCCAACGTGCTGCAATACCTGGACCAGAAGCACCTTTTCGACCGGCCCGAACACTCGCCCTGGCTCAGGTACGCGCCCAAGCATGAGACGCTCGGCCACCTGGTCGCCGTGCCTATCGATCCTAACGCGCTGCTGCCTGCGCTGCCGCTGGACCAGGGCGAAGACGCCGCGCGCGCCTGGCCGGGCTTCGAACTGCTGATTCACCGCATGGTGCGCAGCGAGCGACTGGCCCCGCAGTATTTGATCAACCCTATGCAGGACGATCTTAAAAAGCGCGTGGACCAGATGCGCGAACGGTTCCAGGACATCCACCCGCAGCTTACCGACTTCGGCGACGCGCTGCACGGGCACATGGCGCTGCGCCAGTTCGAGCGCATGATCGAAATCACGCTGGACTCATTCGCACTCCAGGACCAGCAAATCCGTATCGTCATCATCCTGGACGAGTTCGAACGCCTGCTGGATACCATGCCGGATTACTTTTTCGTGGCGCTGCGCAGCGTGCGCGACCGTTTCAAGTCGCGCCTGATGTTCGTGACCTTCGCGCGTGACAGCCTGATGCATCTGGTCCAGGAACAGGATCGCCGCTTCGACCTGGAACCGTTCATCGAGCTGTTCAACGACAACCAGATTTACCTCAAGCCGTTTGTTGACAGCGACGCCTGGGACCTGGTCAGGAACCTGGAAAGCCGCAGCAACCGGCGCAGCGATTACCCGCTGCAACTGTTGATCCGCGCCGCCGGGGGATTCGCCAGCCTGTTACGCGCGGGCTTCCCGCACGCGGGCCTGCTGGAAAGCATCCCCGACACCGATCCCCACCGTATCGCGCATTCGGCAACCCGGCTGGTGGCCGAGAAGAACGTGCAGATCGAATGCGAAACGCTGCTGGGCGGTCTGCGGCAGGTCGAAATTGACGCCCTGTACGGCGTGGCTCACCACGAAGGCGAACACGATCCGCGTGTGCTGCGCGAACTGGTCAACAAGTCGCTGCTGCGCGAAGACTCAAGTGGCGGCGTGATGGTGGTTCCGCCTGTGCTGGCGACCTACATCAACATCCACCGCGAACCGCCGCGTGCCCGCCCGCGTGCGCGCCCGTTTTCGATGCCCAAGTGAGCGCCGAAGTCAGCGCGAACCGGGGCGTTCACGCGCCCAGCAGCGCCGCCGCATCCCACAGCCGCACATAACCATCCAGCCCGGCGCTGAGCAGGCGCGCGCCATCCGGCGACCACGCCAACGCCAGGATATCCAGCGTGTGCGCCGCGAGCGTGGCGTGTGCCTTCCCGGAAGCCACGTCCCAGACGATCACGATCCCGTCGCGGCTGGCCGTCGCCAGGTAGGTTCCATCCGGCGACCACGCCAGCGCGGTCACGCGCTCGTCGTGGTCGTCCAGCGTGGCGACCGGTTCCAGGTTCTCGATCCCTTCACCTGCGCTCCACACCAGCGCAGTATCGCCCCAGTCCCCGCTGGCAAACAGCGCGCCATCCGGCGACCACGCCAGCGACAGCCCCACCTCGTCCAGCGTGAACATCCCGGCGAGAATGCCGGTATCCGGCTCCCAGAGGCGCAGCGACCGGTCGGTGCTGAGGCTCGCCAGGTACGCGCCGTCCGGCGACCACGCGACCGCCGTCACCGAATTGGTGTGCGCGTTGGCCTCGTACTGCACGCCGACCGAGAACATATCCCGGCCCGCATCGCTGAACAGCAGCGCCAGCAATTCCATAACGGCGTCTGTTTCCAGCGCCGGAGTCATGGCATACACGCCCGCATCGACCCGCGCGAGCACCTCCTCGGCGCTCTGTTCGGCAAAATGCGCGGCGGCGGCGTCTTCATCGAGCGCGCTCAGCGCCAGGATCGTGTCTTCGTCCGTGACCGCGAACGACAGCGCGTAATCCTCCGGTGTGAGGCGGCGCGTCACGCGGATT
This sequence comes from uncultured Anaerolineaceae bacterium, assembly GCA_964567525.1. GTDB lineage: Bacteria > Chloroflexota > Anaerolineae > Aggregatilineales > Aggregatilineaceae > CAYRNY01. Next base: position 320 of record CAZMNL010000075.1, on the reverse strand, counting down.
TCGTCGCGGCCCTGGATCGCGCTGATGATCGTTTCGACCGTGCGCGGGTTTTCAAGCTGGCGCAGCGCCGTGATCAGCGTGGCATCGTCGCGCGCTTCAATAGTGCGGATCGTCTCGCGGGCCTCGTCCTGGTGCCGGATGGCGTAGCGCAGCACGCGGTTACGGGCCAGCCCGGCCAGTTTGATCTCGTCCGGCTGGTCAAGCGCGGCGATGCTTTCGTCCAGCGCGGCGTCCCCGGTCGTGATCGTGACCGCGTATTCCAGCGGCGCAAGCGCCCCGGCCAGCGCGGCAATATCCCCGTGAATCACGTAATCATCCCT
>CAZMNL010000074.1:9528-10104 GCA_964567525.1 uncultured Anaerolineaceae bacterium | reverse complement strand
CTCTTCGCCCAGACCGGCACAACCGTCAATCCCTACCTGTACACGGGCCAGCGCTACGACGCCACCACCGCGCAGTACTACCTGCGCGCGCGGGAGTACGATCCGTGTCATTAAACATGCGACAATGTGCCAAGTCTGATCGGATGGATGTGTGCCACCGATGATCGGATGGATGTGTGCCAGTGGCGAGTCCGCAAGTGGGGATATTCCTGAGAATCAAGTAGCCTTCAGCAGTGAAGTGAACGCAAACACTGAAAGAAGGCTACATGAGAAACAGGAGCAAAGATACCATGGAAGTGCGAGAAATCCTACGGCAGATTCGGGCCGGGGAAAGTGACCATGCGATCCGCCGCAATCTGGGAGTGCATCGGAGCACGGTGAAGAAATACCGGGAATGGGCGGCCACCGAGGGGTTGCTGGAAGGCGAACTGCCGGCGGTGGAGGAACTGCAAAGCCGGTTGGCGGCGACGCTGCCGGACACGCCGCCGCCGCGTCAGGTGTCGAGTGTGGAACCGTACCGGACACAAGTGGAAAAACTACGCGGAGAAGAGGTGCGCATCAGCGCGATCTACGCGC
>CAZMNL010000074.1:0-9518 GCA_964567525.1 uncultured Anaerolineaceae bacterium | reverse complement strand
GACCGTAGGTGCCCGAGACCACGAGCCCGAGGCATCTTTGTCAGCCAAACCGTCATCGTCTGCATCTGGGTGTCAAATAACGGACGAAAGTGCCAGCGTTTACGGCCAAAGTGTACCACCACAAAAGAGCGAACTCGCTGCTTGGAAAGACACCGCATCAAGGACGGTGTGAACGATGCCTCAATCATCGAAGCGCAAACGGATGCCGATGAAGAAGGCCCTATCTTGGCGAATCGGCCTGCACCTGGGCGGCCTTCTGACGAGCGCGCTGCCGTTGTTTGCGCAAGCGAGCTTGTTCACGCCGGACGTCGCGGTAGCACGCAAAACACCACTTGGGCATGGGACCGGGGTACATAGTATAGGACTGCGGACGCCCACAGTGCTGGCAGACAAATTCGACGGTGACTAATTCAACCACGCGCGAATAGCTGCCCACCTGGACCACACGTTTTGTCATTTCAAACCTCCTGCGAGCAAGACATGGTGACATCCTTCTGAAAAAGGTCACTTCTGAGCACCTCCCAGCGATGCGCTTCAGGATACCGCTTGTTGTTGCGCGATAACCACCTCCTGTTCGAGTTGCTGACGCCCTTGAGCGCGAAAACTGGTCCCCGTGATGACCATCACCTCGGCGTGATGAAGCAGGCGATCCAGACCTGCGCTGGCCAATAACGGGTCCCCAAACAACTCCGGCCATTCATTGGGCGCGCGGTTGCTGGTCAGCAGGAGGCTGCCGCGTTCGTAGCGACCATCAATCACGTCGTACAGATCCTCTGGGCCGGGCGACTGCAAGGGGCGTAAACCAAAGTCATCGAGCACCAGTAAATCGGGGCGTAAGTAGGATTGCAGTCGCCGGTCACGAGTATCATCAGCGCGACCACCGTGGATATGCTGGAGCATTTTGTGGGTCTGCACGAACAGCACGTTGAAGCCCTGGACACACGCTTCGTGCGCCAATGCTTGAGCCAGGTGCGATTTACCCACGCCGGTCGGGCCGCACAACAAGACATTGCGCTGCGTGCGGATGTAGTCACCGGTCGCCAGGTCCAGGACACGCTGGCGGTTGATGGTCGGATTGAAGTTGAAGTCGAAGGCTTCCATGGTTTTAGAGGTGTTCAACGCGGCTCGCCGGACACGCAAGGTCAGTTGCTTGTGCTCGCGGCGCGCGACTTCGTCTTCTAGCAGGTGTGAGAGAAACTCGCCATAGGACCACTGCCCGTCAATCGCCTGTTGGGTCCGCACATCGAGCGATTCCAGGACGCCGGACAAGCGCAGCCGTTTGAGCGGGGTTTCGAGTTGATGGTTTAGTTCCATGACACACCGCCCAGGGCATTGCCCACCAGGTCCGCCACGCCGCGTACAAACGCACGTGCCGTTGAGCTCGGTGGTGAAGATGCATCCGGAACCACCGCATCCAGTCCTTCGGCCAGAATACGCTTGATGGTCTGGTAAGTGGGATCGTCAAAGCGCAGCGCACGCTGGCAGGCGGCTTCCAACCGCGCATCGCCAAACCGGGTGCGCAGGCGCAGCAACCGCCCGACCGTCGGCAAGCGGTCAAGCACCGGATCATCCAACAAAGTCGTGACCACCTGATGGGTGGCTGGGCCAAGCGCTGCCGCTTCTTCCCGACACGCCTCACGGTTCAGCAGCCAACCGGGCAGCTTTTCCGGTGGCAGGTGGCGCGCATGAGTCTGCCGCTCACCAGGCCGTTCGGCGCGCTCGTGCGTCGCCAGCAGGTGGTAATCCATCGTGTAAATCCGCACCTGCCTGTTGCCGCCGCGTACACGAAGTTGGTGGCCGATATGCGTGAACGGAGCCGAGTAGTACGCACCGTTGAAAATGACATGACAGTCACGGTGCAGCTTCAACACTTTCCACTCGCCCATGTCATAGGGCACGCTGGGCAGTGATTGCAGGTGTTCTCGTTCTGCCTCAAACCGGGCTAAGGGCTGTTCTTTCGTCGTGCCATGCACCCGTTCCCCGGCGGTGGTCAGACACCAACTCCGCACATCCCGATTGGCCTGCGTGATGAGGGTCGGCTCACGTCCACCCAGGAAATTACGCTTGACGTAATGCACGCCGCCTTGCTCGACCTTGCCTTTGTGTTCCGGCGTGCGGGGACGATTCGGCGCAATGAGAAAACCGTAGTGTTCGGCGCATTCGCGGTAGGATTGCTGCACCTGGGGGTCATCCCAACACGCCCGCAGGATCGCCGTTTTCAGGTTGTCAATTACCACCCGCTGTGGCACACCCCCGAAAAACTCAAACGCATGGCGGTGGCATTCCAGCCAGGTCCCCACCTTCTGGTCGAACACAAACTCCACATATTGGTGGCGACTGTAGGCCAGCGTCATGACAAAGCACCAACACCGCCGCAACTGGCCGGTGGCCGGGTCGATCATCCGACCTGCATAACCAAAATCGACTTGCGCTTCGTCTCCCGGTGGGCGTTCGACCCGCACCGTTGCCTTCGTTTGGGACCCTTCCAACCGTTTCACAAACCGCCACACCGATTGATAATGTCCCTCGTATCCCCGTTCTTGCAGCCGTTCGTGAATGGCTTTGATTTCGACGCCTTCTTGCCGTAACCGCTCGACCATCTCGCGGTACGGTTCCACACTCGATACGTTCTGCGGAGGGGCACTTTGCGGGAGCGTGCTATCCAGTAACTCCTGAAGCCGCTCCAGGTCAGGCAGTTCCCCTTCCAACAGGTTCTGCTCCGTTGCCCACTGCCGGTAGCGTTTCACCGTGAGCCGATGCACTCCCAGGTCAGCCTGGATGGCTCGGTCGCTTTGTCCGGCGCGTAACCGCCGGATGATTTCGTGGATTTCCATTGTTGTGCTTCTCCTGCTCATCTGCACCCCCGACATTGCGTTGCTTTTGGTCGAGAGCGTACTCATAAAGACAGGAGTTCGGCTACTTTCGGGTGGCACACTCTGGCCGTTATTTGCTCACCGGTACACTTTGGCCGTTATTGCCCGGCACTCTGGGCGTTAACGCCTGGTACATTATCGCCCGTAAAGTGACACAAGCAGGTCTACACCAGGATGCTGTGCGGGGAGCGGTCGGTATTGCGCACGGTGTTGCAGTCGATTGGTCTGAGCGGTGGCATTCAAACCAGCTACGTCGAACGCTTGAATCTCACCATCCGGCATACGGTGGCCGCCCTGCGTCGCCGGACCTGGGCATTGGCGCACAATGTACAGACCCTGCGTTGGCGGGTAGCCCTGGCTGCCGCCTACTACAACTTCTGTCGGACCCATCAGTCGCTGTGGGTTGAGATGGGGGAGGGGCGCTACCGTGGACGAACCCCGGCCATGGCCCTGGGCGTGACCGGACACCAGTGGAGCGTGCGAGAATTCATCACCCATCCGGTGTATTGAAAGCTCAGCCCGGTTCCCTGCCGGGAGTGTTTGGATTCCTGGCAGGCGGAAAACACACCAATCTGCGCCATGAAATAGAATGGTTAGTAATCTGGTGTTAAGCTATATGCAAGTCAGAATTATGTAAACTTTGCGAAGAGTGGATGCCGGTAACGCTGGTCGCGCTTTCTCCGAATTTTCCCGCGTATTCGAAGGCTATACCTGATTGGCGTGCTGCCGTGCATCGCGAAATGCAGGCAGAGCTGTGGTACCGAGAACCGGACGACGATCCGATACAACCGGGCGAAGCATCTGACATTCTGCCAGCCAGGAGAAACGGCAGTATCGCGCACCCAAAAGTGAGCGCCGCCGCCGGGTGAGACGCTGCGCAGTGTGCGATGAGCTTCTGCCCGGTCCGGTTCCGCAGGGCGGGCGGCGACGCGTGTACTGCTCCAACGCCTGCCGCCAGCGTGCCAAGCGTGAGCGCCTGAGACAAGAGACGAACAGCCCTGGATAGTCCGCCAGGGCTGTTTTCGTGGTAGGAATGAACAGAAAACAGGCGGATGTCAACCGGAAAGGTTGCTTTCCACATTGCGTTGTAATACAGTTAACCCAATATCCCAGGCGCTATCCCCAAGAAAACGCGATGAACAAATCTCTCTTTGACCGCATCGTGCAGCAGCTTGTACCCGAAATGACCGACCCGGCATCCCGCCGTGCGGTGATCCATAGTGCCCTGTTTGGCTCACCCATCCTTCACCAGATTCAGTGGGATGGGGCCGCGCGGGTGTTTACCGTGCGTCTCATCCAGCAGCTTCACGAATATGGCGAAATTGAAGGGGGCACACCCGCAGTAGTCGCCCTGTTGGATGAGGTGACAACGCAGGTTGGCGTTGATAAACAAAGCCAGATTAAACTACTGATACAAGACTACCTATCTCAAACACAGAAAGGGCACTCATTCATGGCACTTGATACGATGATTCTCATCGGTTTTTTGTTGGAAGTTGGGCGCTGGGCTAAGAGCGAACTCAGCGAAATCTGGGAGCTGCGCCGGGAACAGCAGAAAACCGACCTGACCGACCGGAAACAGGTTGAACAAACCATCCCCGAACAACTGGAAAACATCCTCACCGAGAAAAGCGCGCGCGACGTGGAACGGATCGTCGCGCTGATTGAGCGCAAGCGCGACGCCATCGACCGCGCGCGCAACGCGAAACTCGCCGACCGCGAACAGCTTGACCGGCAAGAGATCCTGCAATCAGCATTTGAGCAGCTTGAGAAAAAACACAATGCGACCATCAGGCAAATGCTGGACGAAATCGAAGCCGATCTGGGTGATCTGGGCTTTGAGGTGGAAAGAGAGCCAGCATAGACCCTATGAGCAACCGTGACGAACTAATCCACGAGCTGCATGAGGAAATCAACCGGTGTAAACTCGGTAAACTCGACAGCCGCAAAGAAAACGATATGGGAATGCTGCCACTGGCGGCACTGAATACGCGCTTGACCGAATACGACAAACGCATTGCGACAGCCGAAGCTGAACTGGCCAGGCTACAGGCAGAACCGGTGTCATCAAGTTCACCGGATGCGTCATCAGCCGAAGTAGAGGGCGAACGTTGGGACGTGTTCATCTCTTACCAGCGCGAGTCGGAAACGGAAGCGCGCGAGGTGCTCGAACGACTCACCGCCGCCGGGCTGCGCGTCTGGCAGGACGTGAACAACATTCGCCACACGGACCTGTGGCCGATGGCCATTGACAGCGCGCTGACCCACAGCGACCGGCTGGTGCTGCTGCTCACGCCGGATATCAGACAATCCAACGAAGTGTTCAACGAGTGGTTCTATTTCTACCAGCAGCGCAAGCCGATTCACTGTCTGATGGTCGAAACCTGCGTGCCTCACTACCAACTGCTGCCCTACCAGTATCTCGACTGGCGCGATCCGGCCAGCCGCGACTGGGAACGCCTGCTGCGCGAACTGCGCACGCCGTTCGAACCACCGGACGCGCTCACGCCATCGCCCATTGTCCGCAAGCCGGACTCCGGCGAAACCACCCCGGTTTCCCCGTTCGCGGACCTGCTGCAAGCCGCACGCGATCCGAATGGCAGCATTGCGCTGACCGAACCGCAGATCAAGGCGCTGGCAGCCCACAAACCGGCAGACCGAATACCGGTTGGCACGCGTGGCTGAGTGGAGCCAACCGCGCTATGCGCTCGATACACGCTTTGTTCACCTGACGCTGCTGCTGGACAAGGGCGAAAACGATCCGCAGCGCTGGCAGCCGGAGGATTACCGCTTCAACGACCTGCGCAACGTGCTGGCGAAAGTGGACGACCCGGCGCTGGTGCTGCTGGGCGCACCGGGCAGCGGCAAATCGACCCTGCTGCGCCGTCTGCAAATGGACCACAGCCTGGACCAACTGCGCGATGATGGGCCGGACATTACGTTTTTCATCCAACTGAACAGCTACCGGGGCGAACAGCCACCGCACGAGTGGCTCAACACGCGCTGGCATGACGCGTACCCGCACCTGCCGCCTTTGGACAGCTATCTGCACGACGGGCGCGCGCTGCTGCTGTTGGACGCCATTAACGAAATGCCGCATCGCAGCCCCGCCGAGTATCACGAGCGGGTGGGCCTGTGGCGAGCGTTCACGCAAGATGTGGTGCGACAGGGCAACCGCGCGATCTTCTCCTGCCGCAGCCTGGACTACAGCGCCAGCCTGAGCAGCAAGGACCTGCGCGTCCCCCAGCTTGAAGTGCAGCCCATGTCTCCGGAAAAGGTGCGGCAGTTCATCGAGGTCTACAGCCCAACTCAGGCCGAGATGATCTGGCGCGAGTTGGAGGGCAGCCCACAGTTCGACCTGTTCCGCACGCCGATTTACCTCAAATTGCTGCTCGACCAGGTGGAGCATCACCAGCGCGTGCCAAAAGGTAAGGCGGAGTTGTTCACCCAGTTCGTGCGCCAGACGCTGCTGCGCGAAATCGAAGGCGGCAACCGGCTGCTCTCGCCCAACGGCCTGCTGACGAACCGCGACCATACCCGGTTGACGCTGAGTCAATGGAAAACGCCGTTTGACCTGCCGGAACGCGGCGCACTGGTGCCGTGCCTGAGCCGTCTGGCGTTCGTGATGCAGCAGCGCGGGCTGGAAACCGAAGGCGCGCAGGTGCGCATCGACTATGACGATGCCTGCGACCTGGTCAACCACGACCACGCTGAAAATATCCTGAAAGCCGGGGTCGCGCTCAACCTGCTGGACGAAAATATCGCGCGCGAGGAAATCGCGTTTTTCCACCAACTGCTGCAGGAATTCTTCGCGGCTCGGCGGCTGGCCCGGCAGCCCGATCCGGTGCTCGTACACGTCGAGTGGACGGTGGGTGCCGCCCGTCCCCCCCTGGCGGAAACGCTGGCCGGGCTGGCCGATGGCGACCCGCTGCCGCCCCTGCCACAAACCGGATGGGAGGAAACCACGCTGACCGCCGCCCCGATGGCGGACGATCCGAATACCTTCATCCGCGCGCTGATCCCGCACAACCTGCCGCTGGCCGCGCGCTGTGCCGCCTCTGCCGAAGTGACCATTGATCCTGCCCTGAAACACGAGATACAACAGGCACTGATCGCGCGCACGCAGGACATGCAGGCCGATCTGCGCGCCCGCATCGCGGCGGGAATGGCGCTGGGCGAGATCGGCGACCCGCGTTTTGAGCGCCGCACCGGGCCGCACGGCGATGACTACCTGCTGCCGCCGATGATCCCGATTGAAGGCGGTGTATACCCAATGGGGCTGGATGACAGCCTGTATGACGGTGAGAAACCTGCTCATACGGTCGAACTTGCGGTGTTTGAGATCGGGCAGTTCCCGGTGACGAACGCTGAGTACGCGCTGTTCATCGATGCGGGCGGCTACGAGGATGAGCAGTGGTGGGATACCGACGCGGCGCGCGCCTGGCTGCGTGGTGAGGGTAGTACCGAAGGTCAAAAAGCAAACTTTCGTGAGTTGTGGAACAATCTTCAATCTTGGTCAAATGATGACATTCGAGGGCTGGTAGCACAAAATCGGGTTACATCGGAGCAAGCGGATATTTGGATCGATCTGAAAAACTGGAGTAAAGATCGGCTTGAACAGCAGCTTGACGAGTGGTTTCTAGAGGGCGAAATCTACCGCCAGCCGGAATATTGGGACGACTCGCGCTTCAACAACCCGGCCCAGCCGGTCGTGGGCATAACGTGGTTCGAGGCCCGTGCCTACTGCCGGTGGTTGTCAGCACAGACCGGGCAGACCTTCACATTGCCGTCCGAAGCGCAGTTTGAAGCCGCTGCACGCGGCAAGGCGGGCAGGCTGTACCCGTATGACGGTGATTTTGATGCCAGCCGGTGCAACACGTTTGAAAGCCACATCCGGCGCACCACACCGGTCGGCATCTTTGACAATGCCACGCCGGAAGGTGCGTTGGACCTCTCCGGCAACGCCTATACCTGGACGACGTCGATCTATGACCAGGAACGTTTTCGTTATCCCTACCGGGCAGACGACGGGCGCGAGAACCCGGCAGACGCCGAGGCCCGGCGGGTGTTGCGCGGGGGCGCGTGGTTCGACTTTCTAGGCTTCGCGCGCGCCGCGTCTCGCTTCGACTTCGGACCGACGTCTCGGAACTACTTTGTTGGTTTTCGGGTTTTGCGTCCCCCTTCTCTATAGGTTCTGGTGATCACTGTAGGGCCGGTGCTGCGCAGCAGCAGGCGCGTAGCGCCAGGCCCTTGTTTTTTGTTCTTATGCAATTGCGCCGCAGGCGAATCAAAATTTTTGGTTTTGGGGGTGATGATGGGGTGCTGGGCGGATGGATGAAAGCGACTTGAGTTTAGCCGGGGTTTCCGCTGCCGGTTACGCGGCGTGGGCCGGTTCGTAGTGCAGGACCATTAACTGGTCTGCTTTCAGGGCGACCAAGGCATAGGTGCGCCCCTGGTTATCGCTAAACTCGACTTCAAATACGCCGGGGGCCAGTTCTTCGACGACCGTGCCGACCTGGCCGCGTTTGAGGTCGGAGTCGGGCAAATCCTGCATCAACGCGACGATGTCCAAGAGTTGTATCATTGTTCCTGGTCCTTTTGACTCACTCCAACACGTAACAACTCGTCAACCGCGGGAAGTCTTCATCCGTAAGCACAATCCAACTCGTGCGGATCGTGGCTTCACCTGCCTCTCGCTTCATTTTAACATCAACCACGAAGCGCTGACCATATTCATCTTCGTTACCCGGCTGCGCCTCACTGTTGAGAACAGACTCCAGGATGAAGTCCCTCAATTCGTCAGCGTCATCGGCGGTCAGCCCCAAGGCCGCCGCGAATACGCGCGCCTTGTGACGGCCACGCGGGTGCTCCGGACTCAGGCAGTAATCGTGTAGTTTTCGCATATCAATAAACGCATTTTCCGCGTTCGGCAGGCTCATGTTGTGATCCGATCCCTTCCGTCCTAAGCCACAAACGGGCGCGCGGCCCGTTCGTGGGTTTTGTATGCGCCCGACGTGCTGCACCCCGGACATACGCCAGGGCGTGACGTGCGGACGGGACTCATCTGCGCCTTCTCTATACTTCCGTCTCGGCAAGGAAACAAGTTGGCGCGTGGGCCAGTCGTCGCCTTGCACTTCTGAAAACCGCCCCGGTGATAAAACCGGTTGGGTTCGCGTTGGCAACCTGCGCCGCCGCCTTTGGAAGGGGACAGAGGAGTGGGACGCAAAACCCGAAAACCAACATTGTTGTTCCGATTCGTTGGTTCGTTGTTGTTGCGATACGCGGCGCGCGCGTTGTCTTGATTGTTGTTCCACGCGCCCCCGCGCAACACCCGCCGGGTGCGTCACAGAGAATCCCACAGCCCGATTGCTGCTGCGTCCTCAGTATACCCCGATTTTCAAAAAAATCGATTCGCCTGCGGCGCTGAACCCAAAAGCAAAATCAAAAACAAGGGCCTAGCGCTACGCGCTTGCTCGCGCCTGCGGCGCTCACACCGGCCCCACAATGATCAGCAAAACCTATAGAGAAGGGGGACGCAAAACCCGAAAACCAACAATGACGTACCGATCCGAGGGGGCGCCGTAGCTGCGATACGCGGCGCGCGCGAAGCCTTGAAAGTAGTCCCACGCGCCGCCACGCAACACC
>CAZMNL010000073.1:6997-10195 GCA_964567525.1 uncultured Anaerolineaceae bacterium | reverse complement strand
CTCCTCGCCACCGATTAGCGCAAAGCCGCCGCACGGGATCACGCCGCCGAACTCATCACCCATCGCGGTCAGCACGCAGGGGATATCACGGCCCACCGCCGCCCACGCGGTCACATACGGGCTGTGCGTGTGGACCACGCCGCCAACTTCCGGCATGGCGCGGTAAATATAGCAATGCGTCGCCGCGTCGGATGATGGGGCCAGATCACCCTCGATCACCTTGCCGTCGCCGTCCACTATGACCATATTTTCCGGCCCCAGGTCCTCAAACTTAATGCCGCTGGGCTTGATCACGACACGCCCGGTGTCGAAGTCGCGCCCGCTGATGTTGCCCGATGTCCAGGTAACAAGGTTGTTGGCCGGCAGCAGCGCGTGCAGGTCAGCGACCGCTTTACGCAGGTTTTCCAGCATAATCGTTCCCTTCTGTGTTAGGCTGATTCACAGAAATAATTCGCCTGTTTGATCGTTCCCAACACCTGACGTTCTGGTGTCCCCTTTCCTCAGGGAAGGGGGTAGGGGATGGGTTAATTATTTTCATGGCGAAGCCTTATCAGTCCAGGCCGCGCGCCTGGTTGCGGATCGCGCGCAGGCGTTTCATCACATCATTCTCGCCGCGCCCGAAGTAATCATGCAGCGTGACGTACTCAGCATACAGTTTGTCATATACGGCTGCATTTTCGGGAATCGGCTTAAAAACCTCGTCCTTGAGCTTGCCCATCTGCGCGGCGGCGGCCTGAATATCAGCATACGCGCCCGCAGCAACCGCCGCGTGCATCGCGCTGCCCAGCGCCGGACCCTGCGCGCTGCCAATAATGCGGAACTCGCGCCCGGTCACGTCGGCATAAATCTGCATCAGCAGCTTGTTTTTCTCCGGCAGGCCGCCCGCCGCGACCAGTTCGGTGATCGGCACGCCGCTGTTTTCGAAGGCTTCGATGATCACGCGCGTGCCATAGGCGGTGGACTCGATCAGCGCGCGGTAGATATCCGGCGCGCGCGTGCCCAGTGTTGCGCCGACCAGCAGCCCGCTGAGATCGACATCGACCAACACCGACCGGTTGCCGTTCCACCAGTCCAGCGCCAGCAAGCCATGCTCGCCGGTTTTCTGTTTGGCGGATTCACTTTCGAGATACTGGTGCAGGTCCATTCCGGCGGCTTCAGCGGCCTGGTGGTATTCCGGCGGCACGGCGTGATCGACGAACCACGCGAAGATATCGCCCACGCCGCTCTGCCCGGCCTCGTAACCGTACATGCCAGGGATGATGCCGCCATCGACCACGCCGCACATGCCCGGCACCTCTTGCAGCGAATCACCTAGAACCATGTGACAGGTGCTCGTGCCCATGATCATCACCATGCGCCCCGTCTCGACAACCTGCGCCGCCGGGACGGTGACATGTGCATCGACGTTCGCCACCGCAACCGCGATCCCCGGCTTGAGGCCGGTCCAGGCCGCCGCTTCTGCGGTCAGGCCGCCCGCTCGCCCGCCGAGCGGCGCGAGGTCGGCTTTCATTTTGGTGTCTACCACGCCGGCGAGATCGGGGTGCAGCGCGGCGAAATAGTCCTTATCCGGAAATGAGCCGTCCTGGTAGATCGCCTTATAACCGGCGGTGCAGGTGTTGCGCGTCTCGACGCCGCACAACTGCCAGATCACCCAGTCCGCTGCTTCCAGCAGGCGGTCCGCTGCTTTGTACACTTCCGGCGCTTCGTCCAGAATTTGCAACACTTTGCTGAAGAACCACTCCGAAGAAATCTTGCCGCCGTAACGATCCAGCCAATCGCGATCCATCTGGCGCGCGGTGGCGTTGATCTGGTCGGCTTCGGGCTGGGCGGCGTGGTGCTTCCACAGCTTGACCCAGGCGTGCGGGTTGTCGCGCCATTCCGGCAGCCGGCACAACGGAGTCCCGTCTGCCAGCGTGGGCAGCATGGTGCAGGCGGTGAAATCCACGCCCACGCCGATCACGTCCGCCGGGTCAATGCCGCTTTTCCTGAGCGCTTCCGGTACGGCGTTCTTGAACACGCCGATATAGTCATCCGGGTTTTGCAGCGCCCATTCGGGCGGCAGCGGCCTGTCGCTGCCGGGCAGCCGTTCGTCGATCACACCGTCGGGATAGGTGTAAACGGCGCTGGCAAGTTCCGCGCCGTCCTCCACGCGCACCACGACCGCGCGACCGGATTCGGTGCCGAAGTCAATTCCCATCGTATATTGTGGCATATGTTTTTACTCGCTTCGTTACTCTCACCTGTCAACAAAAAATCTCTAGTACGACAATGTGCTGTACGGTGTCTGCGTAATGGTATTGACCATTGCCCAGAAGTTTTCGAGCGGTGTGTCAAGCTGCACGTGATGAGTCGGCCCCATGATCAGGCCGCCCCCTGCGCCGATGGTTTGCAGGCGGCGCAGAACTTCCTCGCGCACGGATTCCGGCGTGCCGAACGGCAGCGTATGCTGCTCATCAACCGTACCCCAGAAGCACAGCCGGTCGCCGAACTGCCGCTTGATCTCCGCCGGGTCCATCGAAGCGGGTTGGATCGGGTTGAGCACGTCCACGCCGATCTCGATCAGTTCGGGGATGATCGGCAGGATATTACCGTCGGAGTGATAAGCGATCTTAATATTCGGGTTGATCGCGCGCAGTTCGGCGATAAAGTTCGCCATGCGCGGCTTCAGGAATCTGCGCCAGTGACGCGGCGAGATTAACATGCGGTGCTGCGCGCCCACGTCGTCGCCGGTCCAGATCATATCGACGCCCAGTTCAACCAGGCGCTTGGCGGCGGTCAGGTGGTAGTGGTACGGGATATCGAGGATATGTTCAGCGAGGTCGGGATTCTCGACGAAATCCAGCAGCATCTGTTCCAGTCCGCGCAGCGCCCAAGCTGTTTCTAGAATCGTCGTAACCGTCACACCCACGATCCAGTATTCGCCGCCGAACTCGCGCACCACGCGCGCGGGTTCGGTGTAGAGTTCGGGGCGTGTGGGGTCGGGCGCTTGGTAGCGGTCAATGGCGTCATCGTCGGCCAACGGATGCTCAGCGATCTCGGTATAATGCCCGGACCCGAACTTCGTTTCATACGGGTGTACGCGCCAGCCAATGCCCCATTCATCGACGTAATCTTTTGTATCCGCGTAATACGAATTCGCCCAGCCGACCGAGGTCAACAGCATATCCTCGCCGATGGCGCGTTCGAGTTCGTAGGTGT
>CAZMNL010000073.1:0-6987 GCA_964567525.1 uncultured Anaerolineaceae bacterium | reverse complement strand
GCCGCCGCCGTGCGGGTTGTGCAACGTCTCGCCCCGGATTGCCAGGTCTTCGCGCAGGCGCACGGCGAATTCTGGCGTAAAGCTGACCTGCATCGGGCAGCGGTCGGGAATCTCGCGGTTCAGCGCCGCCTGGATACGTTCACGGTGTTTCATCGTTATGTATATCTTCCTTTCGCTTAGCCAGCATACGCCGGTTGGCACTGCACGATCTCGATGAACGCCAACATGTTTTCCAGCGGTACATCGCCCTCGACATCGTGCGACGGGGCGAAGATGTAGCCCCCGGCGCGACCAAGTTCGAGCAGGTGGCGCGTTTCGGCGCGCACATCCTCGACCGAGCCATACGGCAGCGTGCGCTGCGTGGATAACCCGCCGTGAAATGCCAGCCGCCCGCGATACTCCTGTATCAACGCGTCCACATCCATCACTTCCGGCTGGAACGGGTTGAAGCAGTTGACGCCGATCTCGATCAGGTCGTCAAACAGTTCGTCCACGTCGCCGCAGGAGTGGATCATCACGTATTTACCGGCGTCCCGCACCACGCCGTACATGCGCGCCAGCACCGGCTTGATGAACTGCCGCCACATCGGGCCGCCCATCTGCAAACCGCGCTGCATGCCCCAGTCATCGCCGAAGTACACCGCGTCGATGTCGTACTTCAGCGCCTCGTGGACCTGCGCGATGTTGTAATCCGCAATCGCGTTCAACAACACTTCCACGAACTGTGGGTTATCGTAGAAATCCAGCATCAGGTTGGGGATGCCGCGCAGCGTCCAGGCGCGCTCGTACAGCGAAAAACCAATCTGGAACACGCGGAAACGGTCGTTGAATTTTTCGATCCGCGTGGGGATATCGGCGAAAAAGCGCGGGTCCAGCGGATCGGGGAAGGTGTAGTTTGCCAGCGTCGGTTCGGGCAGTACGCAGCCCTCAACGATGCCGATATCCTTATCGACGCTGCGATCCCACACCACGCCGAATACATCGCGCAGCCGGTCATTATCCAGGTCTTCGAAGAAGCCGATATCGCTGCCCAGACGCAAGAAGTGATTTTCGAGCGCGACTTCCAGTTCGAGATCGCCATAATGCGCCTGGAGCTTGTCGCGCGCCTCTTTGGTCAGGCCGATGTTCCAGGGGACATAGGGCGGCTGGCGGCCTGCCAGCACATCCAAAACAACAGTGCGTTTGCTCATAGAAACCTACTCGCAATCTACTATTTCGGTAAGCAGTATTTCCCGCCAATGAGCGGGTGACTAATGCACGCGCTTGCCGCTCCACCGCGCCACGCGCTTGAGGATGTCGTGTTCTTCCTCTTCGTTTTCGGTGGCGATCCACAGGAAAATCCCTTCCGGCTCCACCGCTTCCATGAAAGCATCCAGGTCGTGTTTGTGCAGGTCGATGATGATCGGCGCGCGCGCCTGCACCTTCTTGATGAACGGAACCCACTGCATGATCGGGTAGTCGTCGCCGACGCCTTGCACCCACTGGATCGCGTGGACTCCCGGTACATCCAGGATCATGTCGATGTGGCGCGCCACGCCTTTCCCGTCTACGTGAAACACGTTATGCGTCATCGTCTTGACTTCGCGCTGCAACACCGGCAGGCAGAATTCCTCGAACATGCGGGGCGAGATCAGCGCGGAGAAGTCGCAGCTTGGGATGTGCATCCGCCCGAAGGAGGGAATCCCCATCCAGCTTACGGACAACTGCCCGCGCGCTTTGAGCATCTGGTCAAAGTGCGTGAAGATCGCGTTAAAATCGCGGATAGTGATCTCAACCAGTTCCTTAACTCGGTCAGGGCTTTCGAGCATATCTATGCACAACTGCTGTGGATCGCGCCACGCGGCGGCGCAGTCTACGCCGGGGTGCAGGTCAGTGTAGCCAACCAGCGCTTTGCCGGGCACGCGCTCCAGCGCCAGCCGGGTCAGTTCTTCCAACTTAGTGAAGTAGACATTTTCCCGGTCCAGCTTGAGCCGCGCGATATCGTCCCAATCCTTGATCAGCGGAACCGACCAGGATGTGACCTCGCCATATTCCAGGTGTGCGCCATAAAACGCCGCGTACACTTCCGGGCCGAGATTGGGAAAGAAGACGGGGAAGGTTTCGCCCCGGAAGGTCTGGCCCTCAATCGACTTGAGATAGGTTTCAACCTGGAATTCCGCATCAAACCAGCGCGCACGCAGATCGCCGGAGGGATAGGCCGTGTTCGCGGCATCAACGAACGCGTTGTGCGCTACAAAGCGAACGGGCGGACGGTCGATGATCGCGCGTTCGTACCACGCATAAATACGCTGCATGGCCGTCTCAAAATGCGGCATACCTTCAATTTCCACCGGCCACCAACCGGCTTTCGTGTTTGAGTTCACGGGTTGTTTGCCTCCTGTTTACGACAGCCGCCGCCGCAGGATCGTGTGCATCGTCAGCGCCAGCACGATCACCGACCCATTCACCAGTTCCGTATAGTAGCCGGTCATCCCCACCGCGATCAGACCCGGCTTGATCGTGCCGAACACGAAGCAGCCGACAAAAGTCCCGATGATCGTCCCCGTACCGCCAAAGACCGACGTACCGCCCAGGAAAACCGCCGAGAGCGCGGGCATCATCTGGCCCTGGCCCAGCGTGGGGAAGAAAGTAGACAGTTGCAGCGCGGAGAGTGACCCGGCAAAGGCTGCCGCTAATCCTACCAGCGCAAACGTCAGCATCTTGGTGCGCCCCACATTGATACCCATCAGCCGGGCGCTTTCCTTGTTGTCGCCGATCAGGTAAATGTGCGCGCCGAAAACATGCCGGTTCATCAGGAACCAGACGATCAACCCGACAACCACCATCCAGAACATTTCGTGTTCCCAGAAGCCGTTGGTTTCGCCGACCAGCGCCTCGCGCAGCGGCGTACCGCGCGTCTCGAAATAGGTATACGAACGCCCCTGGGTCAGCACGTTCACCACGCCGCGCCAGAAATACTGCGTCCCGATGGTGGCGATCAGCGACGGAATACCCACGCGCACGACAAGCACGCCGTTAAGCAGTCCCGCCCCAAAACCAGCCGCCAAACACGCGATAAACGCAATGGGCAGGCTGTTGGTTTCCGGGTAGACCTTAGAAAACGCGACCATGCCGACCGCCATCACGGACGGGAACGACAGGTCCATTTCGCCCGCGATCACGACCATCGTCAGCGGCAGCGCCACGATCCCGAACAAGGGAACGGACATCATCAGCGAGGCGTAGATTTTGGTATCCTGGAAGGTTTGCGGCGCAGCAAAAATGAAGTAGAGCCACACAAGAAAAAACACGCTGATGATGCCCACCTGCGAACCGTTCCGGCGGATAAAGCGCAAAAACACAGCACGCGTCGATTGGGATAGTTCCGAGCGCATCGAAATTTCGTCTTGTACCTGTGTCGTCATAATCTTAAGAGCCTCTCTGAAACAAAACTGTAATGATAAATCATAATCCGATGCGCTCAGTCCAGGCTGCCGGTCTGTGCCACACGGTGCATTTTTTCCATGAGATCATCCAGCGTGATATCGGTCGTCATGAACTCCCCTGCGACACGACCCCGGTCCAGCACGACGACCCGGTCGGCCACTGAGTATACGTGAAAAACGTTGTGGTCAATGAAGACGGCAGACTTGCCCGCTTTTTTGATTTCCCGCACAAAGTTCAACAGCTTGCGCGTTTCTTCCAGCGACAGCCCCATGGTCGGCTCGTCCAGGATAATGAGTTCCGCCTGGAAGTACAGCGCGCGTACAATCGCCACCCCCTGCTTTTCACCGCCCGAAAAAGTGCGCACAATCGAGTCCGGCGTGACCGCCGTTGAGGTAAAGCCCATCGACTCCACCATCAGGCGGTGGGTTTCTTCGCGCATTTTTTTGATATTGAGGCCGCCGAGCGGATTCGCCAGTTCACGCCCCAGGAAGATATTGCGCCAGAGCGTTTGCTGGTCGGCCAGCGCGCGTTCCTGATAAACCGTCTCGACGCCGAGTTCGCGCGCCTTCGGGACGGTCAGTTTGTCGATGCGCTTACCATCGAAATAGATTTCACCGCTGCTAGGGCGGTGATACCCGGTAATGATCTTAATCAGCGTGGACTTACCGGCCCCGTTGTCACCGAGCAGCCCGACAACCTCGTTATGCCTCACTTGAAAATCTATATTGCATAATGATTCTACTTCCCCAAAAGACTTGGAGACATTGCGCAGTTCCAGGCGATAATCCATCAAAAAAATACTCCTTTAACGGGTGGGGCAAGCGACACGACCGCTTGCCCCACCGGCATCATTCCATCAAACGATCGGGGAAATCGCGGCCCAGCAAACTACCGAATCTGCCGCTGCACCAGTTCCGCCAGCAGTTCGACGTTGTCGGCGTGGGCGAAGCCGGAGCCGGTATCAATGTGCAGACCGGAGAAGGCATACTTTTCGGCCAGGCAGATTTGCAGGATCGGCAGATAGCCCTGGAGCCACTGCTGCTGGTCGATCACCAGGTCGGTCCAGCCGCCGCGAATCGCTTCAACCGTTGACGCGGAGAGGTCGAACCCTGCCGCGTAGACATCATCCGGGCCTTTGCCCGCCGCGTTAAGGTAGGTTTCCAGCGTAGCGGTCAGCGCACCGTGATCGGTGACGACGAGCTTCACATCCGGGTTTGAGGTCACATAAGCGGCAAAGGTCGGCGTGCCGGAAGCCGCATCCGCGTTGGTTTCCGAGTCAATTTCGAGGTAGTCCACAACCAGGCCAAAATCTTCGAACGCATCGATCACGCCCTGGGTACGCAGGCCGCGTGTCGGCTGCGAGAGCAGGCCCCAGACCATCGCGCGGTCCCCTTCAGACACACCGGAGCGCCGGACCGCTTCCTGGCCCAGCGAGTAACCGGCGGCATAGAGTTCCTGGCCTACATAACCGAAACCCTGCCCGAAGTATTTGTTCTCGATACGGTCGAGGGTCGTGTTCTGGCTGGTGACGATGATGCCATCAGCAATCGCATCTTCAATCACGGGTTCGAACGCATCTTCGCCGGGATGCCCCATCACGGCGATGCCATCGGGATTAGTGGCCGCAGCGTCCACGAACTGGCGCACCATTTTTTCCGGGTCCCAGTCCGACCAGACAACATCCACATTCGCGCCGAGGTCTTCAGCCGCCTGCATCGCCCCGTTATAAACGACGGTCGCAAACACGCCCCCTGGCGGGCCACCGGGGAAGAAGACGATATCCACGCCGCTGCACCACTTGTCATCCTGCGCATTCACAACACCGCGAGAGGGGGCGAGGGGAGTAGTCGAGACAACCAACACGAGCGCCAACACCAAGACAATCCAAGATTTCTTAAACATCTGTAGTTATCCTCCCGGATAAGGTATCAAATTAGTTTTCGAAAGCGAAAAAGCGATGCCGGAGAAATCAATTCGATAGCGCCCCCCCTTTCGTGTAAAACGGACTGTGGTCCGAAAAAACAAGCAGGCATGTCTGTTAGGAGACGAGATGCAATCAGTGCCATTTATTGTTAACGCAAACATACAATCAGTATAATATATCTATCTTTGGAGTGTCAATCAGTTGCGGTGTGTGCGCGCACATGCACCCAGTCTCCCGCTGAAACTGCCGGGAACGCGCGCCGCAGGGTGCGCGCTTGATTCTGTGAGATGCCCTGTGATATGATGTTAGCGTTATCAACATTTGCCAGGAATTTATGATCTGATGGCGAAATCCAACTCCCAACGTGTCACGCTCGAAGATGTTGCCCGCGCGGCAAACGTATCCTCGCAGACGGTGTCACGAGTCGTGAACAATCATCCCCACGTATCCGATACGACCCGGCGGCGCGTTCAGGAGATTGTGCGACAGTTAGGCTATCGCCCCAACCGGGCCGCGCGCAGCCTGGTGACGCAGCGTTCGTTTATGCTCGGTATCATCAGCTTCGGCCTCGATTATTACGGCCCCACGCAGATGATCACCAACATCGAACGCACGGCTCGCACCAAAGACTACGGAGTCACGTTTTCCAATATCGACACGATATCGGTCGGCGAATTGCATCGCGCAATGGGCAATCTGGGTGAGCGGGCGGTCGATGGTATTGTCCTGATCCTGCCCATGGAAGGCATTGACTACACCGTGCTAGAGGATATTTGCTGCGAAATTCCGTTTGTGCAGATCGATGCGCCGCTGGCCTTACACATCCCATCTGTCGTCATCGACCAGTATCACGGGTCTCAACTGGCAACCCAGCATCTTGTCGATCTGGGACACCGGCGGATCGCGGAGATCAGCGGACCGCTGGCATGGTACGGCGCACAGGCGCGCCATCACGGGTGGTTGGATACGCTAAACGCGGCTAACCTGCCCGCTACCATGTCGGTAGCGGGCGACTGGACGGCGCGCAGCGGTTATGAATCAGCTCACAAGCTGATCGAAGACGGGGCCGTATTCACGGGATTGATCGTTGGCAATGACCAGATGGCGCTGGGCGCTATCCGCGCGCTGTGCGAACATAATCTGCACGTGCCGGAGCATATATCGGTCGTCGGTTTTGATGATGTCCCGGAAGCCGCCTATTTCGAGCCGCCGCTGACCACCATCGCGCAGGACTTCGCTGCACTGGGAGAACAAAGCGTTGAGTATTTGACCGCGTTGATCAACAACCCCGATACGCCCGTTCACCAGCGCGTTCTATATCCTTCCCTGGTTTGCCGCAAAAGCACGCGCCCTATTTCCCCTGATAAACCATAAGCCCGTGCGCGCAGTCAGGAAAGGCGCTCGCGTTCGATGCGGCGATACAGCGCCAACCGGTCGAGCACAGCCGCATTGGCAATCGCGGCCCATGCGCCCCCCGTCAGCAGCAGCCAGCTAGCGCGTCTTGCAACTTGCACGCGGACTGGGTCATGACGCGGCCTTTTGGCGGAATGGTGATTTCAGCCATGCGATGTGTGTCTCCTCCCTCCCTTGAAAATAGACAAAATTAGAAATTCTGAGCTATTAAGCAGCGGCAGTCT
>CAZMNL010000072.1:0-10426 GCA_964567525.1 uncultured Anaerolineaceae bacterium | reverse complement strand
GATCATCAACCCGCCGGAGTGCGCGATCCTGGGTGTGGGGCGCATTGTGCAGCGCCCGGTCGGGCTGAACGGCCAGATCGTGCTGCGCGAGATGCTGGCGCTCAGCCTGTCCTTCGATCACCGGCTGGTGGATGGCGCACCGGCGGCGCGTTTCCTGGCGCGCGTGAAGGAACTCATCGAACGACCGTTTGCGCTGGCGTTTTTGCCCTGAAACAAGCGCCCGCGATTTTTTTGGATATGTGATTTTGCAGACAACCTGACGGAGATTACTAAACACATGAAAACGAAGTCTTTGCGGGGCCGGGATTTTCTGGCCGAAACAGATTTTACACGCGAAGAGATCGAAACGATCCTGGACGTGGCCGAAGACTTGAAGCGCGACCGGGCCAAAGGCGTGCTGCATGACGACCTGCTGCGCGCCAAGACCCTGTTCATGATCTTCTATAACCAATCACTACGCACGCGCAATTCGTTCGAAGCGGGCATGACGCAGCTTGGCGGGCACGCGCACTATCTCGATCCGAGCAAAATCTACACCCCCGCGCTGGAAGGTAAGGAAGTCGCCTACAGCACCGAGCGCGTCTCGGACGTGGCGCGCGTGCTGGCGAGCATGGGCGATGCAATTGCGATCCGCTGCTACGGCGACCCGGTGGACTGGGAATACGGCGCGGCGCACGAACTGCTGCGCGAGTTCGCGCGCTGGTCCAGCATCCCGGTGCTGAACATGGAAGACGACGTTTACCACCCGTTCCAGGGCCTCGCCGATATGCTGACCGTCAAAGAGAACTTTGGCGGGTTCAGCGGCGTGAAGTTCGTCATGTCCTGGGCATACTCGCCGAGCGTACACAAGCCGCGCGCGGTCCCGCAGTCCGCGATCCTGTACGCGACCATGCTCGGTATGGATGTCACGCTGGCGCACCCGCCCGGCTTCGATCTCGCGCCGGATATTATCCAGCAGTGCGAAGCCTACGCGGAACAGTACGACGGCGCGTTCCATATCTCGCATGACTTCGAAGACGCGCTGGCAGGCGCGCACGTGGTCTATCCCAAAGCGTGGGCACCGCAGGTGTTTTTCGCGCCGCCGGTCGGCGAAGGCAGCGAAGAACAGGCGGTCGCGCTCAATGACCAGTACAAGAACTGGAAATGCACCACCGAGATCATGGGCCGCGCCCACAAACGCGCGATCTACCTGCACTGTCTGCCGGCGGATCGCGGGTACGAGGTCGAGAACGCGGTGCTGGACAAGACCGAGGGTCCCGGCTGGCGGTCGGCGGCCTTTGACGAAGCCGAAAACCGGCTGCATGTGCAGAAGGCCGTGATGAGCCTGGTAATGTAAGTACGCAGCCTCACTCCCTGGCCCCCTCTCCAGAGCGTGGAGAGGGGGAACAGATACAAAATAACGAAAAGATGGCGTTTTATGCAGATACAAGACTCCGTAATTGTGATTACCGGCGCGGCGCAGCGCGTAGGGCGACAGCTCGCGCGGCATTTTGCACAGCGCGGCGCGAACATTGCCTTTTGTTACTACCAGGACGACGAACCCTGGCGCGAAACCCAGGCCGAACTCCGGGCGCTCGGCGCGGACGTGTTCGCCCGGCAGGTCGAGGTGCGCAGCGCGGAGCAGGTGCGCGCGTTGATGACCGGCGCACACGCGCACTTCGGGCGCATTGACGTGCTGATCAACAATGCGTCGGTGTGGCTGCGGTCGCCGTTTCTGGAGATCAGCGAGGCTGATTGGGACCTCGCCATTGATGTCAACCTGAAGGGGCCGTTTCTGTGTGCGCAGGCTGCCGCCCCGCTGATGCTGGCGCAGGGTCACGGCGTGATGATCAACATCACCGACCTGTCAGCGTTCCAGGTCTGGCCCGGCTACGCACATCACGCCGCGAGCAAAGCCGGGTTAGTCTCGCTGACGAAATCGCTGGCGGTAGAACTGGCTCCCACGATCCGCGTCAACGCGATTGCACCCGGTACGGTGCTGCTGCCGGACGAGGCCCCGCCGGAAAAACGCGCATGGGCCGAAGATAAATCATTGCTCAAGCGCGTCGGCTCGCCGGAAGACGTGGCGCAGTTAGCCACCTTTCTGATCGAAAACGAGTTTGTCACCGGCGGCGTGTACTTTGTCGACGGTGGCCGGGCACTGGTGTGATCCCCATGACTGAGTTTGTGTATGTACGCCCTCACACACTGGATGAAGCACTCGCACTGCTCGCCGAACCGGGCGCGAATCGCGTGTTAGCTGGCGGGACGGATTTTGTGGTCCAGGCGCGGCGCGGGGAAATAACCTGCGACCGCGTGATCGATATCATGCACCTGCCGGAACTGCGCGGCATTCACATCAGCGACAGCGGGAAGATCGTTCTCGGTGCGGCAGTGACGTTTAGCGCGATGCTCGATCACGCGGCACTGTGCGAGCGTGTGCCACTACTGGCCGAGGCGTGCCGGGCGGTCGGCGGCGTGCAGATACGCAACCGTGCGACAGTCGGCGGTAACGTGGCGAATGCGGCGATTTGCGCGGATATCGCAACGGCGCTCGTATGCCTGGATGCCGTCGCGCATATCGTCACGCCGGACGGCGAGATCGCCCATCCCGTGCAGGATGTGATCGCCGGGCCGCGCCAGACGACGCTCACGCCAGGCGCGTTGATTCGCGCGTTCACGTTCCAGGCTCCGCCCGACCCGGCGCGTACTGCGTATCTACGGGTAGAACGGCGGCAAGCAGCGACGATTGCGCGCGTATCGCTGGCAGCAGCAGGCAGGCTGACTGGCGGGCGGATCGCCGCCGTGCGACTGGTCCCCGGCGCAGCATTCGAGCGCCCGCAGCGCATCACGGCGGTTGAGGACATGCTGACCGGCCAGCCCCCCACCGAAGACCTGTTCGTCGCAGCGGGCCAGCGTATGAGCGCGATCTACGAACAGGTAATGGGCGCGCGCGGGTCGGCGGCTTATAAATCGCGCGTGCTGGCGGCATTAACCGAACGCGCGCTGCGGCATTGTTTCAGGACGTAGGATACCCCCATGCAAATACATTTTACGCTCAATGGCAAACCTGTGACGGTAGACGCTCCCGCGCATATCACGCTGCTGGACTTGCTGCGTGATTACCTCGGCCTGACCGGGACTAAATCCGGCTGCGAGTCGGGAGAATGCGGGGCTTGCACTGTGCTGGTCGATGGGCAGGCGGTGAATGCGTGTTTGCTGCTCGCGCCCCAGGTCGCTGGCGGCGCGGTCGTGACCATCGAGGGTGTGCGCGGACCGGATGGAGAACTCTCCGATTTGCAGCAGGCATTTCTGGATTTCGGCGCGACGCAGTGCGGCTACTGCATCCCCGGCCTGATCATCACAGCGGAAGCGCTGCTTGCGCGCGATCCCAATCCCTCGCGGGACGCGATCCGCACCGCAATTGCGGGGAACCTGTGCCGCTGCACCGGCTACCAGCAGATCATCGACCTGATCGAATCCGTCGCGCGGCAGCGTCGCATCGCCCAACGCCAGGCAAACACCGAACCCACCGGGGGAAGCGCATGAACAACCTGCACTATGTCGGTAAACCCTCCCGCCCGGTTGACGGGCTGGACAAAGTGACCGGGCGCGCGAAATACGTTGGCGATCTGCGCGTGCCGGGGATGCTGTTCGCGGCAGTGCTGCGCAGTCCCGTGCCCCATGCGCGCATTGTCACGCTGGATGTGACTCCCGCGCTGGATGTTCCCGGTGTCGTGGCGGTCATTACGGCGGAAGATTTTATCGAAAACGGTCATTTTGGCTGGCCGATCAAGGATGCGTATGTCCTCGCGTTTCAGAAAGTGCGTTACGTGGGTGATCCGGTCGCAGCGGTCGCGGCGGAGTCATTGGCCGCAGCCCGCGCAGGTGTCGCCGCGATCCGTCTGGAACTGGACGAACTGCCGGTCGTCAGCGATCTGACACGGGCGCTCGATCCCGGTGCGCCGCTGGTCCCGCTGGAATCGCCCACCGGGCAGGGCAACCTCTGCCATACGCATCTCGTGCGCAACGGCGATCCCGATCCGCTGCTGGCACAGAGCGCGATCACGCTGGATGAAGTCTATTTCTGCCAGCACCAGGAACACGCCTATCTCGAAACCGAGGGCGCACTGGCGATCCCGGAGCCGGATGGCGGCGTTACGGTCTATGCCAATGACCAGAGTCCGTTCATTAACCGTAATAACCTGGTGATGCTGCTCGGCATTCCTGAGGACAAGGTGCGCGTGATTCAAGCGGTGGTTGGCGGGTCATTCGGCGGCAAGGACGACATCGGCTACCAGACCTCGGCACAGGTGGCGGCGCTGGCACAAAAAACCGGTCGCCCGGTGCGCCTGGTGCTCTCCCGCGAGGAGTCGCTGATCGCGTCCTACAAACGCGAAGCGATGCAGTACCGCGTACAGTTGGGCGCGGACGCCGACGGCACGCTGCGCGCCGCCAAAGTGCATATTCTGGCGGACAGCGGCGGTTATGCATCCATGACGCCGCTGGCGGCGTGGCGCGCGACGGTCCACGCGGCGGGTGGCTACCGCTACGACGCGGTGACGGTCGATACCGAGGTCGTCTACACCAACAATGGGTATTCGGGCGCGTTTCGCGGCTTTGGCAATACCGAATCCGCCGCCGTGATCGAACAGGCGATTGACGAACTCGCGCACCGGCTGGGCCGCGACCCGGTTGAATTCCGGCTGCAAAACTGTTTGCGGCAGGGCAACCGCGCCATGACAGGCAACACCATCGATCACGAGATCGGCCTGGCGGACTGCCTGGAATGGGTGCGCGACCGGTCCGGCTGGAACGCCAAACGCACCGCTTACACTCAGCAGCCGGAAACGCAGGAACTCCGGCGCGGGGTGGGCGTGGCGTGCTATTTTCACGGTAGCAGCCTGGGCGGGGAAGGGGCTGACTACGCGACCACGCAGCTCACCATTGAGGAAAACGACCGTATCACGCTCACCTCTGGTTTGACCGATTACGGGCAGGGCAGCCGTACCGTGTTCACGTTGATCGCGGCAGAGACTCTGGGCGTGGACCCGGATCGGATCACGATGCTGCGCCCAGACACACAGCGCGCGATTGAGTCCGGCCCGACGGTGGCGTCACGCGCGACCATGTTAGGCGGCAGCGCGACTCACATCGCTGCGCAGCGGCTCGACCAACTGCTGCGGTGGGCAGCGGCGGACGCGCTGGGCTGCGCACCGGGTGCGATTACGCGGCACGGCGAACAGTACATCGCACCCAGCGAAGAAGCGCTGCCCTTCGAACAGGTTGTCGCCCATGCGCGCGGTATGGGCGTGATCCTGGCCGCTAACGGCCATTACCGCATTCCGGAGTTTGAATGGGATTTTGAGCGCGGCACGGGTACACCGTATTTTTGTTACGTGTTCGGTGCACAGGTCGCGGAAGTCGAAGTCGATACACGTACCGGGCAGACGCGCGTAACCGGCATCTGGGCGGCGCACGATGGCGGCAAGATTGTGTTTCCCCAGGGCGCTTACGGGCAGTTTTACGGCGGCATTGCGCAGGGCATCGGCTACGCACTGACTGAAGACTTGCGTTATGATGGCGGCTACCCACTGCACACAAACCTGGACGGCTACCTGATCCCCACCGCGCATGACGTGCCAGAGATCGAAGCGACGTATATCGAAACCCGGTTTGATGACGGGCCGTTCGGCGCGAAGAATCTCGCCGAGCCGGTGATGATCGCCACCGCGCCCGCGATCCTGAACGCGGTGTTCCATGCCACCGAAATTCGTCACCGCACCCTGCCGCTGACGCTGGAACGGGCGCTGCTGGGCCGCGCGCTGATGCCGCCGGGAGCCAAAGTCCGTGCGCAGGCCGCGCTGCGTTATAGTGGAGGTGACGCATGAGCCGCATTCTGATTCATAACGGCGCGGTGTTGGGCACGGGGGGCTGGCTCGATCCCGGTTACGTGGTGGTTGAAGATGCGTTGATCGCGTCTGTGGCAGCGGGCGAACCGCCGCCGGAGCAGATCGCCGCTGCCGAAACCGTCATTGATGCGCGGCATATGGCCGTGCTGCCGGGCTTCGTCAACGGGCACACGCACCTCAGCCAGACCTTTATGCGCGGGTTGGCAGGTGGTCGCCCGCTGCTGACGTGGCTTAAGGAACTGATCTGGCCGCTACAAAACGCGATGACGCCGGACATGCTGCGAGTAGCGGCGCAGTTGGGACTGGTAGAGAATCTGCGCTGCGGCGCAACGGAGATCGTCAATCACCACAAGGTCGCGCATACTCCCGCGCACACTGACAACGTCCTGGCCGCCGCCCAACAGATCGGGCTGCGCTTTACGCTGGCGCGCTCGTGGGCGGATCGCGGCACAAACGCGGAATCCCCGAACAGCATCGCGGACGACCTCGCGCGCCTGTTTGATCAGTGGCGCGACGATGCGCTGATCTGCATTGCTAACGGCCCGCTGGTTCCCTGGCGCTGCTCGGCGGCAACCTTGCAGCGCACACACGCCCTTGCGCGCGAACAGGGTAGTTTCACGCACATTCACGTATCCGAAACGCGCGACGAAGTACAGATGACGCTGGACGAGTCCGGCCTGCGCCCGGTCGCGTGGCTGGATTCGCTGGGCGTGCTGGATGCAGATACGCAAATTGTACACAGTGTATGGGTGACAACGGAGGAAATCGGGTTAATGGCGGCGCGCAGCGCGGTCGCGGTACACTGCCCGGTCAGTAACACCGTTCTCGGTTCCGGGATCGCGCCATTGGCGGACCTGCTGCGCGCCGGAATCCGCGTGCGCCTGGGCACGGATGGCCCCGCCAGCAATGACACGCAGGATATCGTCGAAACGATGAAGCAGGCGCTCTGCCTTGCTCGTGCCGTGACCACCGATCCCACGGTAATCACGCCAGCGCAGGCGCTCGCCCTGGCGCTGGATGGGCGTACACTCGCGCCTGGTGCATCCGCCGACCTGATCGCGGTCAACATGCATCACGCGCGCGCCGTTCCGGTCCATGATCCGGCGTCAGCGCTGGCGCTCTCGTCGCACGGCTCCGATGTGGACTCCGTGATCGTCGGTGGCAAACTGCTAATGCAGGCAGGCCGTGTGCGCGTCATTGATGAAGATGCGCTGCTGGATGAGGCATACAGCATCGTGCAACATCTACGCGCCGCTGCCGGGTTGGACTGATGCGTGTTTCATCTACCGCCCTGGTCAAAGGATGCGCTGCATCACGACAAGATAGGAGATAGCCGTTTTGCTCGAATAGCCAGGCGCACTGGTCCCGCCCAGCGTCACCGTACCGGGGTCAAAGTCTCTGCTGTACAGATTCAATACGCGTTCCACATTCATAAAATCGTCCCGGATGTGAATGTGAAGATTTTCAGCGCGGAACTTTCTCAGCCACACCGGCAGGGTATCTGCGCCTGCTTCAAACGCAACAAAGATGCGCATCGGCTGCGTGATCTCGAATTGCAGATGAGTCTCTGAGACGGCATCGCGGTCGGCAAACGCGGTACGCAGCGCCGGAAGACCGTTCAGCAGGGCCGGACAGCGACCGATTTCAAAGGCGCGATCGATGTAGCTCTTTTTACCAACATGCAGAATGTAGGGCTTATACCTTTTGCCGCTCTCGGTGCGAATGTTCTGGATGACGTTCTTCAAGCGTTTATAGCGCGGCGTGAAGTCGGAAACCGGTCTTGCCTTTTCGTGGGCTGCCACCGCCATCCCACCCACCACCGATGTAAACGGGTCCATATCCTGAAGCCTGTCACTGCCAAAGAGGCTGGCGAGCATATCCGCGAAGGCGGGGACTCTGGATGTGCCACCGGTTCTGAGCACCACGTCGATATCCGCAGGTGTCAGGTTAGCCTGCGCAACCACATCACGCACACCGGCTTCAACCTCGTCCAACTCCGGCTGGATCATCTTCTCAAAGTCGCTGCGCGTAATCACTTCGCGGATTTTGATCGGGCCATACTCAAAATCCAAGCGGGTAATGATCTTTGTGGATAGCTCGCGCTTGGCCCGTTCGATTTCCCGGAAGAGCTTAAAGCCCAGGTTGCGGCTCACCAGGGTTTCCAGCGCCTCCAGCGCTCTGGGATTGCTGCTCTTAAGCTGCCTCAGGTTACGAATGAGCTGCATGTTATGCGGTCGGGAGATTTCCGGCATCGTTTGCCAGTTAAGCAACAGATCAAGATGGTTTTCCGGGAGCGGCTGCCCATCAATGACCAGGCCCTGACCGAAATACTTCAACAGTGATCCCATAATGCGCCGGTCGAGGTCATCCCCGCCGACCAACACACCACGTGTTGAAAGAATCTCCGGCGGTTGGTGTCCACCAGCCCGAATAACCGTCAGATCGAGCGTGCCGCCGCCGAAATCAAAGACCAGCGCCACGTGGCGTTCGGGACTCGACAGGTGGTGTACCCTGGCGGCTGCAATCGGCTCTTGCTCAAACGAAATACGGCGAAAACCGGCAAAGTGCGCCGCCGAGAACAGGATTTCTTCGGCCCGGCGGTCGATAGCTACATCATCCGAAAACTTCACCGGACGTCCCAGAACGATCTCGTCGCATTTCTGCTGAAAGCGTTCTTCGGCGGCCTGCTTGAGAGATGAAAGAATAGCCGCGATCAGTTCATTGATAGTGAAAAAGCGCTCGAAAATCTGTGTGCCTTCATAACCGGGATTGCGCAGCCCTGTTTTGACCGATTGCAGCAGCCGCCCATTGGCCGCCTCGTCCATCATCGTATGCACATCCTGGATATAATGGATCGGGCTGCTGCCGGTGCCGGCCACCAGGACATCGACCTGGCCCAGGTGACGCTTTTTCCACCGGACGTGTCGCCCGGTTTCGTGCTCCAGGTATTGGTAGGCCGCATCAGTTCCCACCACGGACTGAAACGCCCGATCCACGAAGATGAGTGAGGGTAAGACGAAACGATTTTCGTTCTGGGAATCCACTTCGACCGGCACCAGTTCGGTTCCGTCATAAAAGGCGATGGCCGAGTTTGTGGTGCCGAAATCGATTCCTAACCGCATGTGGGGCTGCTTCCTTTAAACTGACAACGATTGCTTTGCGGGCTTGCAGATCAGAGATAGTCGTTCAGAAAAGATATGCGCTTGATTGGGTTTGATAGCTCTTGACCTATTCGCGTCATTCGCGGTTCCAACGCTTTTGTTCTTTTCCAGAACGTTTTCTGAAGAGCTATAGATATCATTCTCAAAATCAATGAAGACGGTTTACTGACTCGCCCGCGTTTCATGGATCAGGCCAAAGGTCACGCCGGGGTTTTTCTCGAAGCAATACCTCATCTCCCACTCGCTCCAAAACAGGACCACCGTCTGGCCGTGCTGGTCACGCGCACGCAAACTCTGGGAAGGCAGCGAGAGACTTTTTGCCGGGGGATCGCCGATGATCCAGCGCGCGACGGTGTACGGCAGGCGTTCCAGGGCCGTCTCAACGCCATACTCCGCCGTTAGACGCGCGGTGACCACATCAAACTGAAGCTCGCCCACCGCCGCCAGAATCGGCTCGCGGCGCATCTGGTCCTGGCTGTAGAGCACCTGGATCACGCCCTCAGCCTGAAGCTGTTCCAGTCCCTTGTTGAACTGCTTGTACTTTTCCAGCGTTTGATTACGCAGAATGGTAAAAAACTCCGGCTGAAACGGCGGGACCGGCGCGTATTCGAAGACTTTACCGGCGGTGACGGTATCGCCAATGGCAAACACGCCCGGATTGTTCAAACCAATCACATCGCCAGGAAACGCCTCGTCAAGGGTTTCGCGGTCACGGGCAAATAACCGGTGCGGGCGCGCCATCCGGATTTTTTGCCCCAGCCGGGGATGGTGGACGGTCATATCTTTTTCGAAGCGCCCCGAACAAACCCGCAAGAAAGCAACGGTGTCGCGGTGGCGGGGATCCATGTTGGCCTGGATTTTGAAGACAAACCCGCTGAAACTCTCGTCATCGGGTGCGATAACGCCCTGGTCGCTCGTTCGGGCGCGCGGGGGTGGGGCCTGGGTAATCAGGGCTTCCAGGAACGGGTCAATACCGAAGTTGTTCAAGGCGCTGCCAAAAAAGACGGGCGTCAGTTCGCCTTTCAGAAAGGTCTGTTCCTGAAATCGGGACCCGGCCCCACTGAGCAGTTCCACATCGTCGCGTAACTGTCGGTAAGCATTCTGGCCTATCGTCGCTTCCAGTTGGGGATCGTAGAGATCGGCGACCTGGACCGGGGCACGGAACTTGCCGCGTGCGGTACGCTCAAAGAGCAGCACGCGGTGGTGCTGTAAATCGTATACGCCTTGAAATGTGCCGCCGTTGCCAATCGGCCAGTTCATCGCGGCTACCTGGATGTGCAGCATTTGTTCGATTTCATCCAGCAGCTCTAACGGGTCGCGTCCGGGATGATCCAGTTTGTTGATGAAGGTCAAGATCGGCAGGTGACGCTGGCG
>CAZMNL010000071.1:3652-10442 GCA_964567525.1 uncultured Anaerolineaceae bacterium | reverse complement strand
ACCGTCCCGTGTTTTCTCAGAGTTTTCTCCCATAATTTCTCCGTGATCTCTGTGTACTCTGTGGTGTATCTTTTTGCCCCGAAATTGAAACGTACCCTACTGCCAGGGTTCGAGCCAGTACTCGCCGGGCGCGCCTTCCGCGATGTAGCCTTCCAGCCCGGAGTCAAACTGCACATTCCACCATGCGTACCCGTCCATGCAGACCGGGCCGTAAAGCACCGTCATTGTGGAGCCTTCCGCCATCTGCCCGGCGAGATCGGCATCCAGGCCGGCCCAGTAGCGGACGTTGGTCATCGAGCCGTTGGTGTAGGTGATGCGCGCGCGCATGTTGGCCGCCAGGCGCGAAGGCGGCGCGCCGGGGCACTGCGTGTAGACCGTGCCGGACGGCACAAACCCGCTGACGCTGGTCACGCCCTGCGCATAGCCCAGGAAGATACCGAATTCGTCGCGCGCGGAACCGGTGTTCACGTCGATAATCGCGCTGGTATCGGTCCAGGGGCCGCCGACGACCAGCGTACCGTTATCCAGCCACCCGGCGATATAGCCGTAGTTGATATCGTAGTCGAATCCCTCATCTTCCAGCATGACCTGCGCCTGCCCGCTGAGCCGGTTTACAACAATCGTGTAGAACTTCTCGCGTTCGGGGTTGCCGCGTGCCACCTGGTACGCGAAGAGGTTGTTATCCGGCGAGAAAACCACCTTGCCGCCCGCCTGGACCGTTTCGGGCAGCGGCGGCAGCGGGTAGAACTGCATCCGTTTGGTGGCGCGTTCGATGACGTTCACCCCGCTGGGGCGATTCTGATCGTAGGCGATGGCGGCGGTATAGGCCAGGTCGCCGGAATAGCCGTCCAGGTTGCCGAGCGGCTCGATATTGCGCGAGGACAGGCTGAGCGCCTGCACATCCTGCCACTGCCAGAACAGGATATACCCGCCGATGCCCTGCGGCATAGTGTGCAGCAGCAGCGTCGATCCGTCATCGCTCCACCCTAACGGCTGGATCGCGCTCCACGCATCTGTACCGGACGCTTCGTAGATCATCTGGTGATCGGCCTGTCCGGGCCGCGAGGCATACACGCGATTCTGGCTGGGTAGCTGCGCCTGCGCGTTCATCTGCGAGATCGTATAGGCGTAGGTCCCGTCCGGGCCGGGGATGGCATCGGAGAGGTTGTAGTAAACGTTATCCGTGTCGTCCGGGAATTCCGGCGGCTCAACGTGCGTGACCTGGCCGAGGTAGGGGTTGAAGATCGGGATCGACTCCACGTCCCAGCCAAAGACAAACCCGTTAGCCTGGCGCGGACCATAGAGGCTGTCGGTCGCCACGTCGTAAGCGGCAAGCACGTTCCCGTTGGCGTCACGGTATTCGATCAGCGCGGGTTCGAATTCGTTCTGCGGGAAATACCACACTTGCAGCCAGGATGCGCGCTGAGCGTTGGCGGGGGCGGCGGCTGCCAGCGGCAGCACCAGCGCCGCCGCCAGCAGGCCGGTGATCAACAGGGTACGAAGCGTTTTCATCGAAAAACCCTCCTGGGATTGGAAACCTGATTCTCTGCGGAGTATAGGCGCAAGTGCGCCGAAACGCGAGTCGAACTGGTGGGGTGCGTTTCAAATTCGGGGCAAAAAGATGCACCACAGAGTACACGGAGGACACAGAGATTTTTAAGGGAAAAAAGAGACTGCCAGAGGGTCACTGTTCCGTGAACGCGGCTGCAAACCGTCACGTGTTTTCTCAGAGTTTTCTCCCATAATTTCTCCGTGCTCTCTGTGTTCTCTGTGGTGAAAAAATTCTGCCCCCAATCTGGAATGCCCCCGAACCGGTGCGGGGCGGTCTGCAACCTTTGCGTCACCACTACCGTACAGACAGGTAGTACGCGCGAGATATCACCGCCCGTTTGCTTTTAGCTCAACGCTAACGGCTTATCGCTTACCGCTATTTTCTAACGAGGGGAACCCCATGAACGCCGTGATCTACGAACGCTACGGCCCGCCGGAGGTGCTGCGGCTGGCTGAGATCGAAAAACCCGTGCCCAAACATAACGAAGTGCTCGTCAAAGTGCGCGCCACCACCGTCACCGTCGGGGACTCCCGAATGCGGCGGTTTTCGGTTCCGCTGCTCATGTGGCTGCCTGCGCGCCTGTACCTGGGCATCCGCAAGCCCAAACGCGCGATCCTGGGGATGGAACTGGCGGGCGACATTGAAGCGGTCGGGCGGGATGTGACGCGCTTCAAACCGGGAGACGCCGTGTTTGCGTCCACTTTCGAGGTCAATTTTGGCGGCTATGCGGAATATAAATGCTTGCCGGAAGATGGGCTGTTGGCGCGCAAGCCGGACACCCTGACTTACGGCGAAGCCGCCGCCGCCGTCGGCGCGGGCATGACCGCGTGGCGCTGTTTGCAGCGCGCCAACATCCAGCCGGGGCAGCGCGTGCTGATCTACGGCGCATCCGGCGCGGTGGGGACCAACGCGGTACAGATGGCGAAACATCACCTGGGGGCCGAGGTGACCGGCGTGTGCAGCACGGGCAACCTGGAAATGGTCCTGTCGCTGGGGGCCGATCAGGTTGTGGACTACACCCAGGAGGATTTTACGCAGCGCGGCGAGTCCTACGACGTGATCTTCGATGCGGTCGCCCTGTTTCCCCGGTCACGCGCCAAACGCGCGCTCAAGCCCGGCGGCGTCTATCTGAACGTCCACCGCGACTCGCACGAGCGCGGCATCGTCCGCGCGGATGAACTGGCGTTCCTCAAAGCGCTGATCGAGTCCGGCAAGCTGAAACCGTTCATCGACCGCACCTACCCGCTGGAACAGATCGTCGAGGCGCACCACTACGTGGACACCGGGCGCAAGCGCGGTAACGTGGTGATCAGCGTCGATCATGCAGAACGCTCGTAAGGGGGAGCACATGCAAGCAAACAAACCTATATCACGCCTGTTGGGGGTTGCGTTTCTACTGCAAGCGGTCGCCTCGCTGCTGAGCGGGGTTTTACTGCTCGCACCGCTGCGCGTGGAGGATGACATCGCTGAGACAATGATCACGGTCGCGGATCACGCCGGGCAAATGCGCGCGTACATTCTCGGCGACCTGGTTACGGCGATGGGCATCGTCTTTCTGGCGGTCGTGCTCTACGCCCTGTTGAAGCGGCACGGCGAGCGCCTCGCGCTGGTTGCCCTGGGCCTGTACATCCTGGAAGCGGCGCTGCTGGCTGCCAGCCGGATCGCGGGGTTCGCGCTGCTGCGCATCAGCGAGGAATATGTCGCCAACGGGCAGCCCGCCGACCTGGAAACGC
Source organism: uncultured Anaerolineaceae bacterium (assembly GCA_964567525.1). Classification (GTDB taxonomy): domain Bacteria; phylum Chloroflexota; class Anaerolineae; order Aggregatilineales; family Aggregatilineaceae; genus CAYRNY01. The sequence continues at coordinate 7,157 of CAZMNL010000071.1, read as the reverse complement.
TCGGCAGCGTCACGCTGGACACGCTGGATTATGGTTACACGCTGCACATGCTGCCGTTTTGCGTGGGCGCGGCGCTGTTCTATACGCTGATTTACCGGGCGCGGATCGTCCCGCGTGCGCTGGCGCTGTGGGGCCTGATCGCGCTCGTGCCCCTGACTATCGCGGTTCTATTCGTCCTGTTTGATTACGACGTTCCCATGTTCGTTTATTTTCCCTATGTCCCGTTTGAATTCGTGATCGGGGCCTGGTTTCTGATTAACGGTATCCGGGAGGAGGCCACATGAAAGCGATTGTTTACACCCAATACGGTTCGCCGGATGTTTTGCAGCTTCAAGAGGTGGAAAAACCCACGCCCAAAGCGGGCGAAGTCCTGGTCAAGATTCACGCCGCCGCCCCTAACCCGGCAGACTGGCACCTGATGCGCGGCTCCCCGGCGATCTTCCGGTTTGAGTTCGGCTTCCCCAAACCCAAACACCCGATCCTCGGATCGGATGTGGCGGGCGTGGTCGAGGCGGTCGGCAGCGGAGTCACGCAGTTCAAACCCGGCGACGCGGTCTTCGGGGAACTGTCGCTCTACGGGCTGGGGGCCTTTGCCGAATACGTCGCCGCGCCCGAAAAAGCATTTGCGCCCAAACCGGAGAACATCACCTTCGAACAGGCCGCCGCGACGCCCCTGGCGGCGATCACGGCGGTGCAAGGGCTGCGCGATTCCGGTCGCATTCAGGCGGGGGAGCGGGTGTTGATCAACGGCGCGTCCGGCGGGGTCGGGACGTTCGCGGTGCAGTATGCGAAGGCGGTCGGCGCGGAAGTGACCGGCGTGTGCAGCACGCGCAACCTGGACCTTGTGCGCGCCGCTGGCGCGGACCACGTGATCGACTACACCCAAGAAGATTTCGCCCGTACTGGCACACAGTACGACCTGATCTTCGACGCGGTGGGCAACCGCACCGCCGCCGATATGCGCCGCGCGCTGAAACCCGGCGGGCGCTGCATCGTGGCCGGTTTTACGACCATGCGGCACATGCTGACTCAGGTCGCGCTGCTGGGATCGCTGGGGTCGCGGTTCAGCCGTAAGAAGGTCGGCATGATGGGCACGGCGAAACCCAACCCGGAAGACATGCGCGTGCTGGCCGACCTGCTGGAATCCGGCGCATTCATGCCCGTGATCGACCGCACCTACCCGCTCAGCGACACGGCGGAGGCGATCCGCTACCTGGAAACGATGCGCGCGCGCGGCAAGATCGTGATCACGGTGGCGGGATAAGCTCACGGCCATCTCAAAACGCAGCCAGGAGCGCCGCACGCGCTCCTGACTTGCCGTTAACGCCCCCCTGAAGGATAATAAGCATCAAGCCACCGGGCCAAAAAATGGCCCGCTTCTACCCATTTTGCGGAGGTGTTCGTTTGCAAATCAGGCTTGTTGTTCTGTTGTTGATCCTGGCGGTGGCGCTGCCGCTGGGACCGGGGCTTTCGGTTGATCGGGCCGGGGCACAGGATGGGGTCATCGTCGTTGACGATGACTGCACGCTGATCGACGCTATCGAGGCGGCCAACACGGACTCTGCCGTCGGTGGCTGCGCCGCTGGCAGCGGCGAGGACGTGATCCAGCTTACTGCCGATATCACGCTCGCCGATATTCACTTCAACAACGAGGAACTGGGCAGCACCGCCCTGCCCGCGATCACCAGCATGATCGTGATTGAGGGCCGCGGTTTCACAATTGCCCGCGCGCCGGATGCGCCGCCGTTCCGGTTCTTCTTCATCGAAGCAACCGGCGGGCTGCGGCTGGAAAACGTGACGCTCACCGGCGGGCTGCTGGACGAAAGCATACCCAAAAACGCGAAAGGCGGGGCAGTTTTCAACTACGGCGGTGTGCTGCAAGTCGCCGACTCCCGGCTGGCGAACAACGCGGTACGCGACAGCGGCGGAGCCATCTACGTCGAGGGCGGCAGCACGCTGCTGGACAACACCGTGCTGGACACCAACACGGCCTATTCCGGCGGCGGCATCGACATCCGTGAAGGTGAGATGCGCATCGAGGACTGCACGTTTTCTAACAACGTGGCACAGTCAGGCGGGGGTGGTGTATCGGCAGGGTCACCGCTGGCCGACGATGCCATCCTGGTGATCACGCGCACCACGTTCTCCGGCAACCAGGCGCAGTACGGCGGCGGACTCGACTGCGCCAAGTGCGGGACGGAAGTCTACGACAGCCTGTTTGCGAACAACATCGTCGAGGACTCTGGCGGCGGCGTCTATGTCAGCATGGACAGCGCAATCGCAATCGTGTCGAGCACCTTCTCCGGCAACGCAGCCGGTGAAGACGGCGGGGGTCTGATCAACTGGGGCTATGCTATCCTGCGTCATGCCACCGTCGCCAACAACACCGCGCCGAGCAGCGGCGGCGTTTTTGCTGGCAGACCGCATACTCGGAACAACCTGAAATTCGGCATGGTTGCCCACAACAACATTTTCTGGAACAACGACAGGGATGACTGCATGGTGCTGTTATCGGGCTGGCGCAATTTCACGACCAACACCCGGTGCAGCGGTATGACCGAGATTACCGGGCTGGACCCCGAACTGAAAAACAACGGCGGCCCGACCCTGACTCACGCGCTGCTCGAAGGCAGCAGCGCCATTGACGCCGGAGATGACGATTACTGCGCGGTGAGCGATCAGCGCGGGGCCGAACTGGTGGGCGACTGTGACGCCGGGGCGTTCGAGTTCGGCGGGCAGGTCGATACCGACGGCGACGGCGTGCTGGATACCGAGGACAACTGCCCGTTTGTGGCGACCGATGACCGCACCGACAGCGACGGCGACGGCTTCGGCGATGTGTGCGATGCCTGCGTGGATGCGCCGGGCACGGCGAACGGCTGCCCGGACGCCGACGGCGACAACATCCTCGACGCCGACGATGCGTGCCCGTCCGAGGCGGGACTGGCGGCGTTTGACGGGTGCCCCGATTCCGACGGGGACGGCGTGATCGACGCCGACGACGAATGCCCCACTGAGCCGGGGCTGGCGGAGATGGCCGGGTGCCTGTATACCGGCACGGCGAACGCCAACGCCAATCTGCGCGAGGGACCGGGAACCAACTTCGGGATCGCGGCGGTCACGGCGGCGGGCGATGAGTTAGCCATTCTGGGACGCAACGCCGCCGGGGATTGGCTGCGGGTGCGCACTGTCCCCGCCGAAGGGGAAGAACCGGTCGAGGCGTGGTGCGCGGTCTTCCTGGTCACGACCGAGGCACCGCTGGATGCGCTGCCGGTGGTCGAGGAATAGCGCGCATCACGGCGCTGTATCACAACGCAACACAACCGGCCCCTTTTCCGCGCGGAGAAGGGGCCGGTGATCGAAGCAGTACAGGGATTAGCTCACCAGCTTGGCGTCCAGCGTGATCTCCGCGCCCGTGACCAGATTCGAGATCGGGCAGCCCATCTTGGCGGCCTGGGCGATCTCCTGGAACTGGGCTTCCTCAATACCGGGTACTTTGGCTTCC
>CAZMNL010000071.1:0-3642 GCA_964567525.1 uncultured Anaerolineaceae bacterium | reverse complement strand
ATGTCGAGGTGAATGCGCGTCACGCGCATCCCCGCGTCGGTCTTGTCCAGGTAGACGTTCGCGGTCGTGTTCACGTAGTCCGGCGTGAAACCGGCGCGGCCCAGGTCGGCGCTGAAGGCCATCGAGAAGCAGCCCGCGTGCGCCGCCCCGACCAGTTCTTCGGGGTTGGTGCCGGGGTTCTCTTCAAAACGCGTGCCGAAGGTAAACGGGCCTTCCCACGAGGCGGTGGCGGGCTTCATCGTGCCCTTGCCTTCGCGCAGGGAGCCTTCCCAGGTGGCGGTCGCTTTACGTACTGGCATGGTCTTTCCCTCCTGATGTTGGGTAGAATCGTAAGGAATGCATCCGGATCATAGCAAACTCGCCGCGCAAGTGGCACGTGAATTAGCCAGCTTTGTCAGTTTGCCACTATCAAAATCATGACAATGCCCACACACAAGGATTGAGACGCTCTATGCTGCCTCTGACCGTTCACATGCTGCACGAACCCGAACCCGGCCCGCGCGCCCAACTGGAAGCGCAGTTACGCCCCGGTATCACGCTCAGCTACGGCGAGACGCCGCCGCACCGCGATTTTGAAGTGTTGATCGCTGGACGCCCGGACCGCGCCCTGCTGGACTCCGTGCCGGACCTGCGCGCGCTGGTGATCCCCTGGGCGGGACTGCCGGACACGACCCGCGCCACGCTCGCGGATTATCCGCACATCGCGGTACACAACCTGCATCATAACGCGATCCCGACCGCTGAAATGGCGCTGGCGCTGCTGCTGGCGGCGGCTAAGTGGCTGGTCCCGGCGGATCAAGCCCTGCGGCGCGGGGACTGGACTCCGCGTTACGCCCCGGCCCCGGCGATTTTGCTGCACGGCAGGACGGCGCTGATCCTGGGCTATGGCGCGATTGGGCAGCACGTCGGGCGGGTGCTGGATGCGCTGGGCATGACCGTGCTGGCGACGCGGCGCGCGATCACCGCGCCGCAGGATCAACCCCCGGCGCGCGTGTATCCCGCCGGCGACCTGCGCGATCTGCTGCCGCGCGCGGACGTGCTGGTGATCACGCTGCCGCTGACTGACGACACCGAAAACCTGATCAACCGCGAGACGCTGGCGCTGCTGCCGCCGGGATCGCTGCTGGTCAACGTGGGGCGGGGCGCGATTGTCGATCCGCACGCGCTGTACGACGCGCTGCAACACGGCCCGCTGGCCGCCGCCGCGAGCGATGTGTGGTACACCTACCCGCACCATACCGGCTCACAGACGGACACGCTGCCTGCCGATGCGCCGCTGCACACGCTCGAAAACATGGTACTCAGCCCGCACCGCGCCGGGTTGGGCGGCATTGAGCAGATCGAGCAGATGCGCATGGCGGCGCTTGCGGACCTGCTCAACGCGCTGGCAGCGGGCGACGACTCGGTGAGCCGGGTGGATGTCGCGGCGGGGTACTGAGGTGAGGTGTCAGGCTACGCGCCGGTTCAGGCCCCGTCACCCAGCGGTGCGACTGGCTCAAACGACAGGAACGGCTCCGGGACCCAGCCCTCGCCCGCGCTCTTGCCGTCCGGCCCGGTGATCTTGACCATGTAGTAATCCGTGACCGGGTTGCTCTGGAACAGCACGATCTCGACCTGCGACCCGTGCGGGGCTTCGGCCTTGATCGATAGGCGGCTGTGGCTGTCGTAGAGATAGACCACCGGCTGCACCAGTTCGCCTTCATAATAGCCGGTCAGCCACGCGGGATCGCTTTTACCCCAGGGCGTCGGGATGCCGCACTGTGTCGGATCGGGGTTGTCGGCGAAGGGCAGGTCGGGCACATTGGGATCGCGTAGTTCGGCGAGCCGCGCGGCGTAGTCGTCGTCGTGCTGCACGAACGCGGCGGAGTCACCGGATTCGGCGGCGTCGCTGGAGTCCTGCTGCATGATGCTGAACGCGATCCCGGCGGCGGCGATCACCAGGGCGACCAGCGCGATCCACAGCGTGCGGCGGCGGGAAAATTGCAGGTTTACGGGGGTCATCGGGTGTCCTTTCGGCTGTGTATGCGTTTCATCCGTTTCAGACTAACACATCTCGGCGCGGCGGCGTGTTGTCCGGGCAACGTTTGCCGTGTGTGAATTGGCCCCGCTCGATATTTTCCCTTATAATTTTAACGTTTATATTAAAAAATCACTTGCCACAATCAAGGAGGCTTACATCATGCGCTTTATGAGACGATTCATGCTGGTGCTGCTGCTGGCGGCGCTGCTGATGCCGGTGGGCGGCACCGTCCGCGCGCAGGACGACAACCCGAATCCGGCGATTGTACTCTGCGTGACCGGGGCGGGGTGCTGGCATTCCGAGAAGTCCGGCGAGATCACGGGCGACCAGATGGCGGAGTTGCTCGGCGAGAACGAAACCGGCGGGAATACCGTCCTCTGCACCGTCAGTGACGGCTGCCAGTGGTCCGCGCCGGACCCCGACGATCTCGATCTGCTGTTCGAGGGTGATGGCGAGGCCGATGGCGACAAGCAGCCCGCGCCCGACCTGCCCGACGATGCAGACAGCGACCTGATCTTCCCCGAACTGGACGTTGAGGACGCGCGGATCGTGCCGGTCGCCGGGACCTGGACCGGGTACAATCTCGCGGGCGCGATGGTATGCCCCGGCGTGATGACGTTGGAGATTCCCGCCAGTCCGCCGCAGTCCAGTGATCTGATTGTCGTCGATGGCGGCGTGACGCTCACGCTGGAAAGCAACGACCCGGAACTGGGCGTCGTGCCCATGCGGCGCGTGCAGGATGGGGTGTATCACGGTGTGCTTGAGATGACGGTGGACGGGCAGACGATGACGATTGATTACGACGAGGTGTTTGTCGCGCCGACGCTGGCATTCGGCATGATTCACGGCGAGATGACCGCGCAGGGCATGACCTGCACCTTCAATCGCCCGTTCTACACCATCGTTGAGGGGCTGGAACTGCTCGAAGCGCCGGTTGAGGACGACGCTTCTAAGGATGACTCTACCGAAGACGACCCGGCATCGGAAAACGAAGCCGGTGAGGATGATTTGCCGGAATACTGATCGCAGTTCCGCGCCAGCGGGGAGCCGGTTTTGGGGCGTATCGCGGTGCGCCCCTTATGTGCTGGTCCGTGCGGTGCGCGCGGTCTGCTGTTCGTAGCGGTCCAGCAGGTTGACCAGCGCGCGCACGAGCAGCGGCTTGGTGTAGTATTCGTTGCAGCCTGCCGCGAAACAGCGGTCGCGCGTGTCGTCGTCGGCCAGCGCGGTCACGGCCACAATCGGGAACGTGTACCCGCTGTCGCGCAGATGTTGCGTCAGTTCCACGCCGTCCATCTCGCCATCGAGCCGGATATCAACCAGCGCCAGGTCGGGATCGTCCTGCGCGATGTTCACCAGCGCGCTCTCGGCGGTGGTGTAGTGGATGATCGTGTGATCGCCCATGCGGGCGATGCGTTCGACCAGGCAGAGATTGAGCAAAGTATCTTCGACATACAAAATACGCATGGTGAAAGTTTTCCTTCAGTTTACGCTCAAGTATAGATCGGGTGCATTTTGATTCGTAGGGGACGTATGGTTGGGTTTTTGGCAGAATGGTCCCGGCATGGTTAGAGGCTATTTAACAAGTCGTGTGTTGGGCTTGACTTACGTTCACCTCACCCCTA
>CAZMNL010000070.1:0-10449 GCA_964567525.1 uncultured Anaerolineaceae bacterium | reverse complement strand
GGGCCGCGCGATGAAGTCATACAGCGCGCTCACGTCTGCGGCGTTGGTATCTTCGCTCACCAGGTAATCACGGAAGGGCACATCGGCCAGCGGATCGACACCCAGAATCCGCAGCGAGCGATCATCAAGGCTGCGCGCGCGTGCGTAAGTATCGATCACCGGGGCGCTGGTGCGAATACCCAGATCGACGCGGATCGTCTGGTAAACGTCGCTCGATAAGCGCCCGGTGCTGCCGACGACCTGGTGCGTCGTGCGCCCGGTCACACTGCCCACGCTAAGATCGAACGCACGCGCGGCGGACGAATTCGCCAGGTCAATCGCCACGCCAAGCGCGATCCCCAGCACAAACAACGCGCTCTGGAACAGGCGACGGTTGATATAACGCCCGGTCAGCCGAAAGATAAAGCCACTCAACATGATCAGCGCCCCACCTGTTGCAAAACTGCGCCCTCACGCGCGACAGACACGCCGGAAGTGTCCTGTTCGACCAACCGCCCGTCATGAATGCTGAACACGCGATCCGCCAGTGGAACCATTGCGGGATCGTGAGTCGCCATGATCAACGTGCGACCGGCGTCACGTGTCAGTTCCAGCAGCAGCGCCAGCACACTCTGCCCGGTATCCTCATCCAGATTGCCGGTCGGCTCATCGGCCAGCACGAGTTCAGGTTCATGCACGAGCGCGCGCGCAATCGCCACACGCTGCTGCTGCCCACCGCTGAGCTTGTCGGGGAAATCGCTCGCGCGGTCGTCCAGCCCGACGCGCGCCAGCAGCGCACGTCCCGCACGCTCTGCCATGCGCCGCCTGCTGCCGCGCAGTTCCAGCGGCAGCGTCACGTTTTCCAGCACCGTCAGCGTCGGGATCAGGTTGAAGAACTGGAACACGATCCCGATGTGATCACGCCGGAACAAAGTACGTTCGTGCTCGCCCAGCCCCGTGATTTCGGTGCTGTCAATCGTGATTGTGCCCGCATCGACGTTATCAATGCCGCTGATCAGGTTCAGCAGCGTGCTTTTACCGCTGCCACTGGTTCCCAGCAGCACCACAAATTCGCCGGCGTACACGTCCAGGTCAAGCCCCTTCAACACCGCGCAGTCAGCACACGCCGGGTTATAGGTCTTGTCCAGCTCGCGCACCCGGACCAGCGGAGACAGGTTTAAGTCATTATCATGCATATTCGTGCTCCACATTGATCGATTCTGAGAATTATCTGCACGGTGATCTTGCAGATTATAACAATCCACGTCGCGCCGGTCGCTGAAAAACGCATAAGAAAGTCCTGAACAGCCCACTCATGTTTACCGTGCGCGCGTGGTACAATCTCGACATATTAAACCAACGGGAGGATGTATGTCCGCAGAAGCACCCCATTCATTACGTGAAAGTAAATTATTCCGGCAGTTGACGGATGCCGAATGGGACATCGTCGCCGGGTTGTTGGAACGAGTCGAGTACGCCCCACGCCAATACCTGTTCCACGAACGCGCCCCGCGCGAATCGGTGATGGTGATCGAGCAAGGCGACGTGATCGTGACGCACGGCATCGGACAGCGTCCGATCACGCTGGCAACGCTCGGCCCCGGCGCGATGGTCGGCGAGCGCCTGCTGCTCGGCGGCCCGATTCACCTCGCCTCGGCGCACACTGAAAGCGGCGTGCGCGTCCAGCGCCTCACCGCGAAAACCCTGGAACATCTCAGCCAACATCACCCGGACATTCACTACAAATTTGTACTGGTGGCATCCGAGACACTGGGCGAGCGCCTGGACTACGCCGCCGGACGGCTGGCGGGAAGTCACGCGCCGCTGGCTTCCGGGCATTACCGCACCGAACACGATCTGCTCGGCGAGCGCCGCATCCCGGACGAGATGCTATACGGTATCCAGACACAGCGCGCAGTCGAAAACTTCCCGATTTCCGGTACGGCGATCAGCATCTACCCGTTTCTGATCGTAGCGCTGGGCTGTATCAAACAGGCCGCCGCGCGTGCCAACGCAGACCTGAACCTGCTGGAACCCCACATCGCCGACGCGATTATCACCGCTGCCGAAGAAGTCCGCCAGGGCAAATGGACCGATCAGTTTGTCGTGGACGTGATCCAGGGCGGCGCGGGCACGTCCACCAACATGAATGCCAACGAGGTGATCGCTAACCGCGCGCTGGAAATCCTGGGGCGTCCACGCGGGACCTACAGCATCATTCACCCGCTGAACCACGTCAATATGTCGCAAAGCACCAACGACGTATACCCCACTGCCCTGAAAATCGCGCTGCACTTCGCCATCAACCAACTACTCGACGCGATGGCCGAACTGCGCGACGCCTTCGCCGCCAAAGCGGACGAGTTCGCGGACGCGATCAAGATGGGCCGCACGCAGTTACAGGATGCCGTGCCGATGACACTGGGGCAGGAGTTCAGCACCTATGCGGTCATGCTGGACGAAGACATGCAGCGTTTGCGCGAGACAGCACGGTTAATCGTCGAGATCAACATGGGCGCAACCGCCATCGGAACCGGCATCAACGCGCCCAAAGGCTACGCCGCGCTGGTATGCCAGCATCTCCGCGAGATCACCGGCATCGACCTTGTCACCGCGCACAACCTGATCGAAGCCACGCAGGATACCGGCGTCTTTGTGCAGCTTTCCGGCGTGCTCAAACGTATCGCGGTCAAGCTCTCCAAAACCGCCAGCGATCTACGCCTGCTGTCGTCGGGGCCGCGCGCGGGCCTGGGCGAGATCAATCTTCCCGCTGTACAGCCGGGTTCCTCGATCATGCCGGGCAAAGTCAACCCGGTGATCCCCGAAGTCGTGAACCAGGTCGCGTTTGAGGTGATCGGCAACGATGTAACGGTCACAATGGCGGCAGCGGCGGGCCAGTTGCAGCTTAACGTCATGGAACCGATCATCGCCTACGCGCTGTTCAATAGCCTGACGCATCTGCGCAACGTGTGCCGCACCTTCACGACGCGCTGCGTGCGCGGCATCAGCGCCAACCGCGACCGGATGCGCCAGATGGTCGAGCAGTCCATCGGCATCGTGACCGCACTCAACCCCTACATTGGCTACGAAAACACTTCCGAGATCGCCAAAGAAGCACAGGCCACCGGGCGCGGCGTGTATGAACTGGTCCTGGAACGCGGCCTGCTAACCAAAGAAGAACTGGATAATATTCTCAGACCGGAGAATATGACGTAGGCGCACGAAAAAAGACTCTGCCGCTGGCAGAGTCTTTTCGGCTATGATAACGATATTGGTTGAATGATTAACCCAACTGGCGCAAACTCAGCCCCAGGCGGCGTGCGTGACCATCAATGTTGAGAATACGCGCCCGCACAACTTCCCCCTCACAGACCACATTACGCGGGTGTAAAAAATGCCCCTCGGCCAGTTCGGAAACGTGGATCAGCCCTTCCAACCCCTCTTCAATGCAGGCAAACGCGCCAAAATCAACCACGTTGGTGATCGTGCCTTCGATAATCTGTCCAATCTGATAACGTTGTTCGACGGTCTGCCAGGGATCGGGATACAACTGCTTGAGGCTCAGTGCCACACGTTCCTGGCCCGGATCGACGTTCATCACGTAAACGCGGATGGTGTCGCCGCGTTCCAGCACGTCGGAGGGATGTCCCACACGGCCCCAGCTCAGTTCGCTGATATGTATCAGACCTTCTAATCCGCCCAGGTCCACAAAGACGCCAAAATCGCACAGATTGGTGACCTGCCCTGAACACACATCACCGGCTTGAATAGTATTCAAGACCGTTTCGCGCGTGCCTGGCTCCACCTGTGCCGCACGTTCAGAGAGAATCAGACGATTCTGCGCGCGGTCCATTTCGATCACGCGCAGCCGCATGAACTCGTTGACCTGCCCGGCAAGGATTTCGCGCCGGTCGCCCGGCTCGCTGTCGGATGGAAAATTCACTAACTGGCTGGCGGGCACAAACCCCCGTAAGCTGTTCCATTCAACCAGTAAACCGCCGCGATTGAACCCTACCACACGTAGTTCAACCGTCGTATCGGCTTCAAATACCTGCTGGACCTGTTCCCAATCGGCCCGTGCGCCCCCATACCCCCCATCATCTTCTGCGTTATCCGAATCCGACGAAAGAAAGTCATCCCAGGAATCACCGCCCTGCTGAAGTGCCCCCCCTTCAGTCGTGACTTCCCCTTCATTGAGTAATGCCTCCCAATAACTTTCATCAGGCGGCAAGGGCGGAGAAGAACCATACTGCCGAACCTCAGTAGACATATCAACTTCACCTTCCTCAACCACACATAAATCCCTTGCTGTAAATCGAGTGTCCCCATGTTGCAATACGGTGCTGTCAACCTGTACAGCCAGCGCGACCATTATAGATAATCTCAAAAATTGTTGTCAAACGTTTCATTAGTCAAGCCATTAGTCGCGCATCTGCGATTCGCTGGCAGGCTGCGCCAACCCCGCCACTGCGCCATCACTGTCCTGCTGAGCATTAATAATCGCCTGTCGTTCCATTTCCTCGATCTGTTTGGCGACCTCCTCAATAGCAACTCGCTGTTTCCGGTACAAGTCTGATTCGCTGATCGCCAGCCGTAAAGCCACATCGCGCACCTTGCGCCCCTGTAAAAAACGCATTTCCAGGATGTTATACAGGACCCATTCGGTTGTCGTCATGCTGCGTTGACCTTCCGGTTTGAGGTTCTCAATCGCCTCGGCCAACACCGCGCGCAGCGCACGTACCGGGTTCCTATCGTTGGATTCTTCCATCTCACGCCAAACCACGTTCAAGCGCAGCAGTTCGCTTTCGGTCAGTTTCGGCCCGCCCCAATAATCGCGCAGTGCATCTTTAACCAGGATAGAAAATTCCGGATCGGAGAGCAGTGCTTCCCCAGCCTCAGAAAGCTCGGAAACATGCCCGTAACGCGAGACGCCGCGCCACTGCTGCATGATATCCATCTGAGAAGCCAGCCCCTCAAGGATGACAAACACCTCGGACTGCTGCTGCACACCTTCCAACACGTGCGCTGCCTGCGTCGTCAGCGATTCGAACACATCCAGTTCTTCAGCATAGAAGTCCGGTTCCGGCGCGCGTGCCCACACCCCCAGCACCCCCAACAACGGCAGCGCATCGCCATTGCGCCCCGCCCGCGACGCATGCAGCGGTACAAGCCAGTACGAACGCCAGACGAAAATATTCCCTACTTTGCTGATCGAGGCGTGCTGTGAATCGTGATTTTCCTGATCGCCCCCATTCACCAGGTCCGAAAATGCGGTCTCCGTCAACACATCCGTCGAAGGGGCCAGGTCACCGATCACCTGGACCAACTGCGCACCATCCGCTTCCAGGCGTGCGACAAACGCTGTTGGTACGCGCAGGTGGTCGCACAGCGCCGCCAGAATCGACTCCAACAACTGCGAGGCGTCGGACTGAGTCAGCAGGCGGTCGCCAAGCTGCTGAATCCACTGCGCGCGCACCTGTTCATCCGTATAAATCAACCACCGCTGCAATACCGGCAGCAACAGCGTGATCGACCACTGCAACAACATCACAATTCCCACAGCCGCAAACGGCATCAATGCATCACCGTTGATGCCCAGAACATTTGTCGCGCGGGGCAGCAGTAGGATCGCGGCCAGAATCACCGCCCCGGTAAACGGCCCCCGCAGCATGAATTCGAGCAGTTGACTTTTGATGACGCGGTCCGGCTTCTCCGAGCCGAAGAACGACAGCGGGTAGGACATGAACACCAGCATTAACACCACAACGAGGTTAGCGAGATTCAAGATGACCAACAGCGCTGCCTCGTGTTCGCCATTAAAACCACCGAGTAACGAATAGGGGAACAAACCCCAGGCTGGGGCCAGAAAGACCGACAGCAGATAGGTCATGCGCCGCCGCGTATAACGTGTCAAACAGCGCCGCCGCGCACGAATCACGTTGATGAAAGCAAACCCGGAGACAAACACCACGTAAAGCACATAAACCGGAAACACAAACCCGGCTTTCATGTGTGGGAACTCAGGTTTCGCGGGGCCGGACACGAGCAAATCCGTCCCCAGTGCCAGCAGCGTAAATGCAGCCCCAACCCCGTAAGCGATACGCACCGCCAACCGCCGCCGCCAGCGTGAGGGCCGCCCGGTTGTGGCGAGCAGTGCATCAGACTGGTGCAGCATAGTCGCCGGAATAAACGCAATACCGACCCATTGCAGCCGCATCCAGATATCGAGATACTGCTTGCCCGGTTCCAACAGCACAAACATATCAGCGAGATAGGCAATCGTAACGCACAGCAGGACCATGCCCGATGCCCGTGTGACACGATCCTGGGTGGCGCGCGTCAGGTTATAGAGCAGGATCGAAACGGCCACGATGACCGTCGTCGCCGTCAGCGTTTCGTTAATCAGTTCGAGAAAGTCCAGAAAGCCGCTATAGGTAAACATTGCATCCAAACACTTACAACACAACCCGGTCAAAAAACACCGCAATATCGCCATTGGCATAATAGCGGTCATTGAAGCCACAGAACACAAACCCTCTTTTGCGCGCAAACTGGATCGCCGGGTAGTTTTTAGTCTGCATCTCAAGCGTCACATGGTGAATACGGCGCAGTTTCGCCCAGCGATTCGCCTGGTCAAGCAACGCACTGCCGATATGCCGGCGGCGAAACGGCGCGCCTACGACAAAATCCCGCACCCATCCACGCGCGCGATCCACATCCACACGCATATTGATATACCCTAATAGTACCCCATCTGCCTCAGCGACCAGAAAACAATCGCGCTGCTGCCACGCCCGCACCAGTTCGTCACGGTCGCGCGGATAGTCTGCTGGCATCAGGCGCGGCAGCCGCACCACGCGAAAACGAATACCCATATCATCGCCGTTTTCGCGTACATCCATCTGCCAGACATGATCGGTTTCATAGTGGTGGTCCAGGGCGAGACAGTCCGCAAGTTCTGCATCCTGCTTCAATTCGCGGACCACGAATTGGCTGCGTTTTCGGGTGGTTGTCATGGCTGAATTCTACCTGATGGCGTAAACGGCGCACAATTTGCAATATGTCGTGCCGTATCAAAAACAGGGTTCCGAATCGCGCCTGATTACGGTATAGTTCTAGTTGCGCGCGCATCGCCGCGCATACACACAGAGACTTAATTCTGTATCCGCAACGCAACCAACCAGGCAGGAAAAACCGTGCCCTTACCAAGCATCATCGCCGTTGATGGCCCGGCAGGATCGGGCAAAAGTTCGGTTTCGTTCGCCGCTGCCCGGCGCATCGGCTATTTGTTTGTTGACACAGGCGCATTTTACCGTGCGATCACGCTGCTGGCACTAGAAAACCATATCGATCCGGCAGCATCCGCGCAAGTCGTCGCGCTAACACACGCCGCCACCTTTGACATGACACCCGATCTTAATGACGACGGGCGGCAGTTTACCTTCTGGACAAACGGCGTGGACATCACCCCCCGCCTGCATCACCCGGATGTAGACGCGCACGTTTCAACCATCGCTGCCAATGGCGAAGTACGGGCGGCAGTCCTCGAAGCTCAACGTCAACTGGCAACACGCGGGCGCGTGATCATGGCCGGGCGGGATATCGGCAGCGTGGTGCTGCCGGATGCAGACCTGAAAATCTACATCGACGCCAGCCTGGAAAAACGCGCCGAGCGCCGCTACAACCAGCGTGTCGCCAATAACGAACCCGCCGATCTTGACGCGATCCGCGAGGGACTGCGCCAACGTGACGAGATCGACAGCACGCGCGAGGTAGCCCCGCTGCACCAGCCGGAAGACGCCGTCTATCTCGATACTACCGATCTGACCCTGGACGAATCCATCGAACACACGCTCCAAATCATTCGCAACTGGAACGAGAACCCCGGCGTCTGATACACCTCACAAAACCGGGGACTTCCCTTTGCCGCCAAGATCGCATACCATTACAGCTTGAGTGTGCGATCACAGCCGCGCGGCAAGGGGAAGTTCCTTCATGACTCTGCTGTATCTGGTCACAGCATGGACAGCCGGTATCTTGCTGGCTTCGACGACCGGCACGCCCGCGACTACCTGGGGTAGTATCACAGTCGCAGCATTGATCCTCGCCTACAGCACCCGGCGCATCGATCAATGGCGACTGGCGGCGCTGTGTATCGCGCTGTTTGCGCTGGGAGCCGCACGTTATGCGGGGCATAACCGCCCACTGCCCGATCATCACGTCGCGCACGCTGCGGGCAGCGGCTACCTGACTCTGACCGGCATTATCGACGACGCGCCCGATATCCGCGACAACCACATCAACTTACGCATCAACGTTGAAATGCTGAGACAGAACAATACCGCGCGCGATACTGCCGGGCGTGTGCTGATTCAGGCTCCGCGCTATGGTGAATATGCTTACGGCGACCGGGTACGTGTCAGCGGAACGCTGCTTACCCCGCCTGAATTCGATGATTTTTCGTACCGCGATTATCTCGCGCGGCGCGGCATCCACGCCATGATCCCCAATGCCGAGGTCGAGGTACTCGCGCACGATCAGGGCAGCCCGGCATATGCGGTCATGTTCACGCTCAAGGATCGCGCGCAGGAAACCATCGACCGCCTGCTGCCCAGCCCGCAGGCCCCGCTGCTGAGCGGTATCCTGCTCGGTGTGGAAACCGGCATTTCGGACGACGTGCGCGAAGCCTTCAACCGCACGGGAACCACGCACGTGATCGCCATCTCAGGCTCAAACATTATCGTGGTGATCGGCGCGCTGCTGGGCTTGCTCACGCCCCTGCTCGGCAAAAAACGCGCCTACTGGGTCACAGTATTAGGCGTGGGCGGTTATACACTATTTGTCGGCGCAGATGCCGCCGTTGTGCGCGCCGCGATCATGGGGACCGTCACGATTATCGCCGCGCAGACCGGGCACCAGGCGTATTCGCCGCGCGCGCGGCAAACCTACGGCCTGACGGCGCTGGCGCTCTCGGCGGGAATCATGACGCTCTGGAACCCTAACACGCTGTGGGATATCGGGTTCCAGCTCAGTGTCGCGGCGACAGCCGGGCTGGTGCTGTTTGGCAATCGCCTGAACACCTTATTAGAATACGGGCTGCGCCGGGGATTCGCCAATGACACCGCCCGCCAGATCACGCGCTGGCTCTCGGAGCCGCTGACCGTCAGCATTGCGGCCCAGATCACCACCACGCCGCTGATCCTGGTGTACTTCGGGCGCTTGTCCATCGTGGGCCTGCTGGCGAACATCCTGATCGTGCCAGCGCAGCCCTATATCATGACCATCGGCGGGCTGGCAACCATCCTGGGTATGATCCTGCTGCCCGTCGGCCAGATCGTCGTGTGGGTGGCGTGGCTGCCCCTGACTTACACGCTGGAAATTGTGCGGCGGATCGGCACCCTCGAACTGGCCTCTACCTCGTTCACGCTGGCCCCCTCAACAGCCTGGGTCGCATACAGCGCCCTGCTGCTGGTTGCCGTGCTGGTACGGCTGCATCACGAAGATCGCGCCGCGCTGTTTGGCGTCTTGCGCCAGCGTGTGACCGCGATCACGTTGATCGTGGCGGGCCTGATCGTGACGTTTCTGGTATGGTATGCCGCCTGGCACCAGCCCGACGGCAAACTGCACGTCTGGTTTTTGGACGTGGGCCAGGGCCACGCGGTACTGATCCAATCACCCAACGGCGCACAAATTCTGATCGACGGCGGTCCACAACCTACCCGGCTGCGGCGTGCCATCGGCGACGAACTGCCCTTCTGGGATCGCGGGCTGGATATGCTGATCGTCACCCAACCACGCACCAGCAGCACAGCCGCATTGCCTGCACTGCTCGATCATTACCGCGTCGAACAGGTGCTATACACCGGCCACGACAGCGACTCAGACGCTTATACTGCTTTAGTCCGTGCCTGGGAAAAACACGATATCGACGTGCTGCACGTGAGCGCAGGCTACCGCGTCGTCACCGGCGATGGGCTGATCCTGGAAATTCTGCATCCCCAGTCGCCCCCTGCCCCGGACGATGACGACGACACAACCGCGATGATCATTCGCGCCCGCTATGGGAACACATCATTTCTGATCATGCCGGTGATTGACGAAAAAGCTGAAGCTGCGCTGGTCAATGCGGGCTGGTATGCAGGCAGCACGGTGCTTGAGCTGCCCGCACACGGCAGAGCAGAGGTCAACTCAGAAGCGTTCTTACAGATGATCAGCCCACAGGTGGGCGTGGTGGGCGTGGCAGCAGGCAACCGAGCCGGGCTGCCCGCCACAGAAACCGTCGAGCGCCTGCACACCCTGACGGGACAGACGCTCTACCGAACAGACCAGCATGGAACCGTCGAAATGGTCACCGACGGCGATACACTGTGGATTTACACGGAACGCTAAGGCTGATCCACAGAAATAATTTCTCTTTTGAGGTTTCGATCCCCGGCAGCGTTTGGGTGTCCCCTTCCCTGAGGGAAGGGG
>CAZMNL010000069.1:0-10581 GCA_964567525.1 uncultured Anaerolineaceae bacterium | reverse complement strand
TAATCACTCATGGTGCATCCCCTTCAACCACAATGAGTACCCGTAACAACAGTATACAACGGCTAAATAGAAACCTCCGGCAACGTAGGAAGTGGCGACGGACTCCGTGACGGAGTCGGTGAGACTTCGGCGGGCCGTGTTTCGGAGGGGTGCGGTGATGGCGTTGGGCTGGGCTGCACCGGAGTCAGAGTATAAGGCAAGGGCGTTTCAGTGGGGGCCGGTGTGACTGTGGGCAGCGGGGTGTAGGTCAGCGTGATCGTCGGCGTCGGGTTGATCGCTTCGATCACGCTCTCATGGATATACACCGTGTCACGATAAGCACCGTCCGGGTTGAGATCGACCACATACCATTCTTCGCTGCCCGGCACACGCGAATACGCGCACAGTTCCGTGCCATACGGGATCACTTCACGGATCGGGCAGTCCTGGTCATTCTGGCTGGGGCACTCCCGGTATACTGCGCGTTCGACATCCACCGCAAACCAGATACACGGCGGCAGCGGGGTAAATGATGGCGGCATATACAGCGTGGGGAATCGCAGCGCGGGTTCGGCACGCGCCGTCGCAGAAGCCACGGCTTCGCGCGTGACCTGTGCGGTGATATCACCCTGGTCCTCCAGGAAGCCGATCAGCCCCAGCCAAACGTAGTAACCGCCAAAAACAAACAATGCACCAATAACAATGATGACCAGGGGAGATGGTCCAGAACGATGTCGTGACATGCCTCTTCCTTGCACCTTACGGTTAACAGTGCGCGTCACCGAGTTTTCTTATGTATTACGAAATCCCCCCACTCAAAAACCGTTCAGGTCTGTTGCAACAGATCAGCAACCTGCGCCAGCAGTTCAGACGCTTTATAAGGCTTAGAGACAAATTCTGTAGCCCCCACTGCTTCCGCCCGCCGCTGCTCATCGTCCGACTTCAACGCGGTGAGCATCAGCACCGGGATCGCCTGAGTGCGGGAGTCTTCACGCAAACGGCGGCATACTTCGAATCCATCCATACCAAACATACGCACATCCAGCATCACCAGGTCGGGCGGTTCGGCAAACGCGGCTTCCAGCGCCATCTCGCCGCTGTTCGCCACTTTGACCCGGTAGCCCGCCTGACTCAGATAGGCTTCCAGAAGCTCACGATTCATCCAATCGTCATCAACGACCAGCACACAAGCCCCCTCATGCTCTGACATCGTGTGATTTCCTCTCTACTGCGGTTCCTGTTCAACCCGCGTTACCAATTTGTCCCAAACCGTGTCCCCTGTCAAAGAATGCGCACCATCCAAAACGATCACGGGTTTCCGGGCTATATCAGGGTTGAGCAGCCATTCATCATGCCGCGCTTCAAGCTGCTGAAGATACTCCAGGGCAATACTTTTCTCTTCCGCCCGGCCTCGCACTTGCAAGCGCCGGAAGCATTCCTCCGCCGGGGTGCGCAGGTAGATAATCGCATCCGGTTCTGGCACCTGCGCGCGGAAATATTCCCAAAAATGTTGGTAGACCGTCCACTCGGTATCATCCATCAAACCCTGTTGGTGCAGGTTCTTGGCGAACACGTGCCGGTCACAGTAAATCGAACGCTCAAACAGCATCACGCCGTCATGGTCAGGAAGATCGTGCAGTGTCTCCGCGCGCGTCAAAAACGCGCCGATCTGCATGGTGAAGGCCCAGCGCCGCGTATCGGTGTAGAACCGTTCCAGCAGGTTCATCGTGAAGCCGGACTGCCAGCGTTCGACTGGTTCCTTGACGAATAAGAACCGCTCATCCTGAGCGAGTTGTTCACCAAGCGTCGTTTTGCCTGCCGCAATGTTACCCTCTAACAAAACCAGCATGGCGTTGTGTCTCCTTGCAATATGACAACATCACCGGCGAGAACCTCCCGCCGGTGATTATGATTAACACCACTTACAGCGGCAGCCACAGCCTCACACCCGCCGCCGATAGTAATATCAATAGTACCAATTAGTCGCGTTTGACGCCACGCAGGATCGCCAGCTTAACTTCGCCAATCGCGCGCGTCACTTCGATTTCACGCGGGCACGCGGGGGTGCAGTTGAAGATCGTGCGGCAGCGCCAGACGCCATCCGGCTCGCTGAGAATTTTTAACCGCTTGTCCGCCGCATGATCGCGGCTGTCGAAAATGAAACGGTGTGCCTGTACAATCGCCGCCGGCCCCACGTAAGCACCATTAGCCCAGAAACTGGGGCAGGAGGTGGTACAGCACGCGCAGAGGATGCACTTGGTCGTGTCGTCGAAACGCTCGCGGTCTTCGTGGCTTTGCAGCCGTTCGCGCCCGTCTTCCGGCACCGAGTCATCGTTCACAAAGAACGGCATCACCGCGCGGTAATGCTCAAAAAACGGCTCCATATCGACGATCAGGTCTTTGAGTACTTTCAGTCCCAGGATCGGCTCCACCTGGATCGTGACGTGATCGCTGGTTCCCAGCGAATTGACCAGCACCTTGCAGGCCAACCGGTTCACACCGTTGATACGCAGCCCGTCCGAACCGCATACCCCATGCGCACAGGAACGCCGGAACGCCAGCGTGCCGTCCTGTTCCCATTTGACACGGTGCAGCAGTTCCAACACGCGATCATTTGGCTCCACATCATCAAGCGTATATTCACCCCAATAGGGTTTTGGGTCTGTTTCCGGGTTGAAGCGCCGGATTCGCATCGTCACTCGCATCAGTTATTTTCCCTGTAAAGTAAACTTATTGAGGTCGTGTGCTAATAAACGCGTTCCTTGGGCTGGAATCGTTCGTCTTTTTCTGCCAGCGACATATCGACCTGTTTGTCGTGGTTCAGCTCAACACCACCGTCACCGGTACGGTACGCCAGGGTATGCACCATCCAGCGCTCATCGTCGCGCTTGGGGAAATCATCGCGCGAATGCGCTCCCCGGCTTTCCTGGCGGGCCAGCGCGCTGACGGCGGTCACTTCCGCGATATCCAGCAGGCAGCCCAGTTCCCAGGCTTCCAGCAGATCACTGTTAAAACGCTTGCCGCGATCATCAATCACCAGGCGATTTTTAAACTCGTCCTGCAAACGACCCAGCACCTCGACCGCTTCGCGGATACCGTCCTCTGTGCGGAAGACGCCAACATGTTTCATCATGATCTGCTGCATCTCGGTGCGGATTTCATACGGTTTACGGCTGCCGTCAGCGGTGCGGATGCGCTCCAGTTCTTGCTGGACCTCACCCGCCGGGTTATCTGGCAGCGGGATAAAATCCGTGCCCGTGCAGTATTCTACCATGTGCTTACCGGAGCGCCGCCCAAAAACGATCAGGTCGGTCAGGCTGTTAGTGCCCAGGCGATTCGCGCCGTGTACGCTGACACAGGCCGCCTCGCCCGCCGCATATACGCCAGGCATTACCGTGCCCTGCGCATCAATGATCCCGCGCCCGTCAAGATCGGTGGGAATGCCACCCATACCGTAGTGCGCGGTCGGCTGGATGGGCATCGGCTCGCGCACCGGGTCTACACCGAGATACGTCCGGCAGAAATCGAGAATATCCGGTAGTTTGCTCTCGATATAGTCGCGGTCAATGCGGCGATCTTCGCCCGCCTCCGCGAGATAACGGTTCACCGTTTCCGGCGTGATATCCAGGTGGACATAACGCCGCCCCTTGATGCCGCGTCCGGCTTCCATTTCCAGGTAGATCGCGCGCGAAACTACATCTCGGCTGGCAAGGTCTTTGATGCTCGGTGCGTAGTGCTCCATGAAGCGCTGGCCCTTGTCGTTGAGCAGCACCCCACCCTCACCGCGCACGCCCTCGGTGATCAGGATACCCATTTTATAGATACCGGTGGGATGGAACTGGAAGAATTCCATATCCTCCATTGGGATACCGCGCCGGTAGGTGATCGCGTTGCCATCACCGGTGAGCGTGTGCGCGTTGCTGGTGATCTCCCACACACGCCCCCAGCCACCGGTCGCAAACAGCACCGCTTTACTGTGGAAGACGTGCAGTTCGCCATCGTCAACATTAATAGCGACGATACCTACCACCGTATCGCCGTTACGGATCATATCCACAACGTGGTATTCGTCGAAGAACGTGACCTCATTTTTGATGCACTGCTGGTACAGCGTTTGCAGGATCATGTGTCCGGTGCGGTCGGCAGAGTGGCACGCCCGGCGTACCGGCTGCCCACCAAAACCGCTGGTATGCCCGCCAAAACGCCGCTGCGAAATGCGACCCTCCGGCGTGCGGTCGAACGGCAATCCCAGGTGTTCCAGTTCGATCACGGCGTCTATGGCTTCTTCAGCCAGCACCAACGCCGCGTTCTGGTCCGCCAGGTAATCGCCACCTTTAACGGTATCAAACGCGTGCCATTCCGGGCGGTCTTCTTCGAAGTTGCCCAGCGCCGCACCGATGCCGCCCTGGGCCGTACCGGTATGCGAACGGGTTGGGTACAGTTTACTGATTACGGCGGTTTTGACATTGCGCGAGGCATAGAGCGCCGCCATCAGCCCCGCACCACCGCCACCTACAATAATCGCTTCATACTGGTGTATTTGCATGTTAAGCCTCTAAGTTGCTTACTAAAAACCGGTTAGCTCGGTGGCAATTTGATAGGCAGTTTCATCCACGCCGACCAGCAGCGCCGCCACCCCCAGAACGATCAGTGCGACCGCGCCAAATACAATCGCGTAGTTCAATGCCCGGTTCACCAATGGAGGATGTGCGTAATCGTTAATCACATAGCGCAGGCCATTGAACCCGTGCATCACCACCAATGCCAGCAACAGCCCATCATAGACGCGCCAGATGGCAACCCCCGCGACGAGCATATCCCAGCGTGCGCCGACAAACTCCGCCGCCGTACCGCTTTGATTCACCATGTCCGTACCGATAATGTCGATACCGCCGCCGGTAATATCAAACACGCCCTGGATCACGTGCATGATCGCCAGGTGTCCAAAGACCAGCGGCACGATCAACACGCCGGACAACCGCATGAAGGACCACAACATCGCTTCAAACCGTCCAGGTAGTTTGAAGCCGCCGTCAGATCGCACGATCAAACCGACCAGCCCGGAAAGCACCAGCGCCGCGACAATGATCACCACAAACCCGATCACGAACTGGGACTGGGTTTCGATGATCTCATTCAGGCTGGCGATATCACGCTCATCCTCGCTGTAGAAGTCGATCACGTGGCCCAGCATCAGGCCAAACGTGGGCACGAGCACCACCAGCGTCAACGTGAGTACGATCCACGTGGCGCGCTGCTGGTAATGCCACCACTCCGGCTTGTAGTCCAGGACGATGATACGCAGCCCGTTAAAGGCGTGGAACACCACGCACGCCACCAAAATGAATTCGCCAATCGTGAATAGGGGACTCTGGTATTCCCGGATCGCCTGCTCGTACTGCTCCGGGTAGAAGGCGGCCCAGGACGTATCGACTACGTGCAGGATCAAAAACACAACCGTACCCAGGCCGGTCAAGCGGTGCAGCACCCAGGCCCATTGTCCAAGTTTGCCTCGATAACGTAATGTTTCAGTAACTGTTGTAACCAAAGTTGCCATTACAATTTTTACCTCCCAAAAAGGACTTATAACGCATTTACTTTTATACTGGAATTAGCATATCTGTACCAGAATCGCCGACCGCGCTCGAATACGCTGGGATAGCACACATCTTACGGGTTTTCCCCTGCGGAACTGTGAAAACTACACATAAGAAAATCGCAAATTTGTTTGTACCCAAAATAACTAACTGCTATACTCTACCACCAGAAAGGAACATGATCAAACCGTAAACCGTGCCGGATATCGCCCCCTCAACAGTCCCTTATTGACATCCCGGTGCGCCTCACTGGATACGGGTGATCCATTCCTGGGTATATTCTCCCCATCTAGGTAGTGTTGACATTTTCGCTCGTGGGCGAAGCCGTTTTGAGTACAAATGTCAACACAGCCTAATTGCGACGGGTTTACTCACATCATATTTCAGGAGACAAAAGCGAGATGGCAGAAGGACAAAATAAAGGGTTAGAAGGGGTCATCATTGGAGACTCGAAGCTGAGCAAGGTATACGGTGACATCGGCAAGCTCATCTACTGCGGCTACGATATCATGGACCTCGCCGAACATGCCTCATTTGAGGAAGTCACTTACCTGCTATGGAACAACAAACTTCCCACCCAATCCGAACTGGAGGCCTTTCGCGCAGCTTTGAACGCTGAAATGGCGGTCCCGGCGGACGTTATTAATGCCATGAAAGCGTACCCGAAAGACGCTCATCCAATGGGCGTTTTGCGTACCGTTGTTTCCCTGCTGGGATTATACGACAGCGAAGCCGAAGACAACAGCCCCGAAGCCAACCAGCGTAAAGCGATGCGCCTGACAGCCAAGATACCCACTGTAACCGCAGCTTGGGCGCGCATCCGCAAGGGGCATGAACCGGTCGCCCCGCGCGGTGACCTGGGACTGGCCGAAAACTTTGTCTATATGATGAACGACGCCGACCCTAACCCCACCGAAGCCGCCGCGATCAATGTGTACCTGGTGCTGCTGGCCGATCACGGGACCAATGCAAGCACCTTCACCAGCCGCGTTGTGACCAGCACCGACGGCGACGTGTATAGCGCCGTCACCGCGGCTATTGGCTCGCTCAAAGGCCCCAAACACGGTGGCGCGAACGAAGCGGCGATGAAGATGTTCGCAGAAGTTGCCGCTGTAAGCAGCGTCGAAGACTGGTTCAAGCAGGAAGTCAAGGGCAAGGGCCGTCGCATTATGGGCATCGGCCACCGTGTGTATAAGGCGATGGACCCGCGCGCAACCATCCTGCACCAGCACGCTGAGGCCCTGTGCCAGACAAATAAACAGTGCGAACTGTTCGAGGTCGCGCACGAACTGGAAGCGCTCGCGCTGGCCGATGAATACTTCATCGAACGTAAACTGTTCCCGAACGTGGATTACTACAGCGCGATTGTGCTGGACGCCGTGGGCATCGAAACCGACATGATGACGCCCCTGTTTGCCATGTCGCGCATTGCCGGTTGGACCGCGCACATCATGGAACAGTGGGCCGATAACCGCCTGATCCGTCCGCGCGTCAACTACATCGGTGCGGATAACCTGGCCTGGGTGCCGCTTGCGCAGCGCTAAGCGCGGTTGACTGCCAGCCATATAGAGCCACATCACCAGGTTGTGCTCCGCGCAGCCTGGTTTTATTTTTCCGCGCGCGCAGAGGTTGTCCGATCAGGTCAGGCGTGCTAAGGTTGATCGGATATCCCTTCATCCTAACAGGTAGGTATACCACACGTGACACGCCAGCCCCATCTCGACCGCAGACTCTCCATGCCGGAAGCCGTAACACTCGTCCAGTCTGGGCACACACTCGGCCTGGGTGGTAATATGCTGTATCGCCGACCGGCAGCTTTTGTGTATGCGCTGCTGCGCCAACCTCAGCCCCCGACCAATCTGACACTGCTCAGCTTCACTGCCGGATATGCTGCTGATCTGCTGGTCGGTGCGGGCTGCGTCAGCCATACGAGGACCTGTTATTTCGGCCTGGAAGCGTTCGGCTTCGCGCCGATGTTCACGCAGAAGGCCAACCAGGGCGCGATCACGGTCATCGAAGAAACCGAAGCAAGCATCGCATTTGGTATCCGCGCGACACTGGCCGGAGTCGGTTTCATGCCCTCGACCGCGTGGATCGGCACCGATCTGTTCAAGCTGCGCCCGGATGTGCGGACGATCACCGATCCGTACACTGGGCGCGAGTTGACCGCCTTCCCTGCCCTGACGTGTGACGTGGCCGTCATTCACGCACTGTCCGCCGACAAACGCGGCAATACGCGGTTAAACAGGAATCTCGGTATTGATCTCGAACTGGCCGGAATCGCCAAAACCGTCATTGTAACTGCCGAAACGGTAGTTGACTCGCTCAATGCCGATGTGCAGATTCCCGGCGCGCTGGTGACGGCGGTGGTTCACGCGCCGCGCGGGGCATGGCCCACATCCTGCTATCCACAGTACCCGGTTGATGGCGGCGAACTGCTGCGCTATGTTGAGAACTGTGCCAATGACCAGTTCGACAGCTATTTACAGCGGGTCATCAAACAATCACCACACTCGCCTGTAGTACCAAAATCATAACGCATGCGTGTGTTTTCCAGCGGTGTCATGCGTATAATTTAAGTACAACGATTGGAAATTCACGGAGTAGCATCATGCTGCGTTTGACAACCTATCGCAAGGGGTTGGCTGCCAGCTTCACGCTGGCATTGTTGTTCGTGATGGTCCTTGCCAGCTACTTGATTATTGACTACAACCCGGATAATCTGGCCCAGGCCCAGGGCGGCCAACCGGCTGACACTGTGGAGTTGTTCAAATCATTCTGGGAAGCCTGGGACCTGCTGCATACCAACTACGTCGATCCGCTAAACGATGATGCACTGGCAGCCGGTGCGCTGGAGGGATTGATCGCTGCCGTGCCCGATGCGCCCGTCGATATGGAGATGCCCGCCATCAACCCCGCCCCGGCGGACAATGACGAGCGCTTTGCGCCGTTCTGGGAAACGTGGATGCTGCTGCACGAACGCTACCCAGACCTTGACGATAACCGGCTGCTGGATGGCGCGATCTATGGCATGATGACCGCCGTCGGCGATCCGCACACCGATTATATGGACCCGGAAACCTACGCACGTGTCAATGAAGGCATGAGCGGTGAATATGAAGGTATCGGCGCGAGCGTGCGCCAGGACGAAACAACCGGTGGCCTGGAACTGGTTACAATCTTTGAAGGCTCGCCCGCCGCTGAGATCGGACTGCGCCCTGGCGATCAGATCGTGATGGTCGAACACGAGGATATCACCGACCTGACGCAAAGCGAGATTATCGCTCTTGTGCGCGGGCCTGCCGGGTCCGAAGTGCAGTTGGGTATTTTGCGCCCCGGTGTACAGGAAATTTTGCAGTATGAAGTCAAACGCGGGCGGATTTCGGTCCCCAGTGTCAGCAGCCGGATTCTGGAAAACAGCATCGGCTATGTGCGGCTCAGCCAGTTCGAGTTCAACACCTCGCAGCAGATGCGGGATGCGCTGGCAGAACTCGATGCAAACAACCTGGATGGGTTGATTCTCGATCTGCGCGGCAATCCGGGCGGCTATCTCACCACGTCGATTGAGGTGGCGAGCGCCTATCTCAAAGAGGGTATCGTGCTGATCGAACGCAGCCCGGACCGCGAATTCGAACACCGCGTATTAGGCAACGCAGCGGCCCCCGATGTACCGATGGCGGTGCTGGTGGACGAGGGCAGCGCCAGCGCATCCGAATTGATCGCGGGCGCGCTGCAAGATTACGACCGCGCGGTGATCGTCGGAATGCCCACCTTCGGCAAAGGCTCGGTGCAGACCTGGCGCGAACTGTCGAACGGCGGCGGCATTCGCATTACCATCTCGCGCTGGTACACGCCTAACGGCAACTCTGTGAGCGAGATCGGCATCCAACCCGACATCAATGTGCCTTACATCCCGGAAGAAACCGGCGGCGACCCGGACAACCAGCTCACCGCAGCGATCCAGGTGCTTAACGGCACTTTTGACCCGGCTAACCAGACGGTTCAGGTTCCCGCTGAACCGCTTGCAGTCCAATGATAGCATTCTAGTACTGTTCTTAGCCGTCTCTTACGCAGTTCTAACTGCGTAAGTGTATGCTTGGATTCTGGACTCTAGCATCAATCAGACTATGCCTCGAAGGAGTAGCGGTAGATGTTCTTCGACCCTAACTACATTCTCTACGTTTTCCTGCCGACTCTGGTAATCACCGGGCTGGCGCAGCTCTGGATTCGCAACGCTTATCAGAAGTGGAGCGGAATCGGCAATTCGAGCCGCGTGAATGGGCAGCAAGTCGCGCAGATATTGATGAGCCGGGGCGGGATTCAGCGTGTGGGTGTGGAAATCAGCGACGGCGGAGAACTCTCCGACCACTATGATCCACGTAGCAGCGTGGTCCGGTTGTCGCCGGGCGTAGCGCGCACCCCGTCGATTGCGGCTATGGCAATCGCGGCCCACGAGTTTGGGCATGTGCAGCAAGACCAGCAAAACAGCCCGATGATGGCCGTGCGCCAGATGCTCGTTCCCGCCGCTATGATGGGGCCGCGCATCGGCTTTATGCTGATCTTCCTGGGCCTGATCCTCAACGCCTTCGGGCTGGCCGTGATCGGCCTGGTTCTCTTTGCGGGAACAACCCTGTTTACCGTCGTCACGCTGCCGGTGGAGCTGGACGCCAGCCGCCGCGCGCTCAAACTGCTGGATGAAACCGGCTTGCTCGCCAACGCGCAGGATCGTGAGGGAGCGCGCGCCGTTTTGACCGCCGCCGCCTTCACTTATATCGCTGCGGTCGCCACGTCGCTGCTGACTCTGCTCTATTACGCGATGCTGGTCTTCGGCGGTCGCCGCGACTGATCACACACAGATTGAAACCCTATGCCTGAGCATCCTGCTGCTGACTATACGATTGACGAGCTTCTCGCGGTGTGTATCGCGCGGCAGGTGCAGGATGGAGAAACTCTGGCGCACGGCCTGGCGACTCCCCTGGTCGCTGCCGGGTATATCCTGGCGCAG
>CAZMNL010000068.1:0-10697 GCA_964567525.1 uncultured Anaerolineaceae bacterium | reverse complement strand
GCCTGTTCGGTGACTTCCAGCAAGCGCCGGGCATCTTCGGATATTTCGCCCACCGCCGCCGTAAACGCCGAGTCGCCCACATAGCCCTGGTACACCGCGCCGCAGTCGATGCTGACGATATCGCCATCCTGCAAGACACGGTCCTTACGCGGGATGCCGTGTACCAGCTCCGAATTGATCGAGGCCGTGATCGTCGCCGGGAACGGGTTTTTGCCGCCCGGCGGATAGCCCAGAAATGCCGGGATCGCGTTGTGTTTGCGGATCACGTCTTCGGCGATGGCGTTGAGTTCGAGCGTATTCACACCCGGCCTGATCGCCTCGCGGACGGCTTGCAGGGCCAGCGCCGTGATACGACCGGCCTCGCGCATGATTAGCAGTTCTTCGGGCGTTTTCGGTTGAACAGGCATACCAGGTTTCCGTTGCTTACGTGTGCGCTTCGGGCAGTGTTGGGCGGGTTTGGAAACCCGCCCCTACGAAAAACCTCAGTCCGCGCACAATCTATGCTTGAATCTGGTTCCATCCCTGTCTCCCGCGCTCCAAACAAGTTGGAGCGGGGAGCGCAAGGGGTACGGTTTTAGTGCATAAACCCGTCGTAGTTACGCATGGTGAGCTGCGCTTCGAGCTGGCGCATGGTGTCGATCACCACACCCACCACAATGATCAACCCGGCGCTGCTGATGACCAGCGCGGGATTGCGGCTCACGGCGGCTTCGCCAAGCACCAGACGCTGCACGACCTGCATCACGCCCGGCAGGATCGCCACCGTTCCCAGGAACAGCGCACCAACCAGGGTAATCCGGTTCACGATGCGGTTGATGTAGTCCTGCGTGCGGCGGCCCGGACGGATGCCAGGGATAAACCCGCCGTTCTTTTGCAGGTTTTCGGCGAGATTCTGATTCTGGATCATCACGCCGGTATAGAAGTAGGTGAAGCCCACCACCAGCAAGAAGTAGATCAACCAGTAGATAAACCCCTGCTGGTTGCCGAACGTATCCTGGATGCGCTGAGCTAATGTACCGCTGAAGAAGCCCGCCACAATCGCCGGGAACGTTACAATCGACTGCGCGAAGATCAGCGGGATCATGCCGGCGGTGTTGACCTTCAGCGGAACGTGAGTCGCGCCGCCACCGTACATCTTGCGCCCGCGCACGCGCTTACCGTACTGTACCGGTATTCGCCGCGTGCCTTCCTGGATGATCACGATCACGACGACCGTGATGATCGTCAGCACAATGAACGCCGTGATGTTGAACACAAAATGCGTCTGCAACAGGCCGTACAGATTACCGGGCACGCCCGCCACGATTCCGGCGAAGATGATGATCGAGATACCGTTACCGATACCCTGTTCGGTGATCAGCTCACCCAGCCAGATCGCAAACATCGTCCCGGCGGTCATGGTGATCACAACGGACAAGGTCGTGAGCAAATCATCGCCGCTGCCAAACCCGAATCCCCGGATCAAGGGGGTGCCAGGCATCACCTGGTCCACCTGGCTCTGGAAGATGTTAATCTGTCCGACGGCCTGGAGCGCCGCCATTGGAATCGACAGGAAATAGGTATAACGATTGATCTTTTCCTTGCCGCCCGGCTCTTTGGAGATCGCTTCAAGCTGCGGGATGATCGGCACCAACAATTGCAGAATAATCGAGGCCGTGATGTAAGGGTACACACCGTTGGCGATTACGCTGAAATTGGTGACTGCCCCACCGGAAAGCAGGTTAAGTACACTCAGGAAGCCCTGGTTCTCATCGGAGAATAATTCAGACAAAGCCTCCCGGTCCACACCAGGGACCGTGACGTGCGCCGCAAACTGGTAGATCACCAGGATCAGGCCGGTGTATAACAACTTGCGGCGGAGGTCAGGCAATCGAAATGCGTTGCGCAGCGCCTCGAGCATATGATCTACGTCCTTATCGCTAAGCCATCAGCCGTTAGTTTCAGCGGTCAGCCTGTTGCTAACTGCCAATTGCTAAATTGTCTGCTGATTGTCAAAACTTACCCGGTCCGGGGGCGCTGTGGTGCGCGCTCCCGGACCTGGAAAAAGTCTCGGTACTAGTTGGCGTCCTGCGCTTCGCGCAGGGCCTCAAGCTGCTCTTTGCGCAGCTTTTTGACGGTCGCGCGCGAGCCGGTGACCAGCAGTTCCAGCGTCGTCACTGAGCCGCCCGCCTGCTCGATCTTGGCCTGGGCGCTCTTGGAAAAACGATGCGCGCTCACATCGAGCTTGATAGCCAGATCGCCACGGCCCAAAATCACGACCGGCGCATCGGCTTTTTTGATCAAGTTCGCTGCTTGCATCGTTTCCGGGGTCACGGTATCGCCCGCACTGAAGACACGCATCAGGTCATCCAGGTTGACTTCCTGGTATTCCACGCGGAAAATATTCGTGAACCCGCGCTTGAACGGAAGACGGCGAACCAGCGGAAGCTGACCACCCTCAAAGTACAGGCCCTTGCCGCCGCCACTGCGCGCGCCCTGGCCTTTGGTACCACGCCCGGCGGTTTTACCCTGCCCGGCGCTGATACCGCGACCGACGCGCTTACGGTTTCTCACCGCCCCCTTGTCGGGGCGCAGATCGTGTAACTTCATGCGTCAATTTCCTCCACCTGAACCAGATGGCTGATTTTGTTAATCATGCCGCGAACCGGCGGGGTATCGTCATGCACCACACTGCTGTGCAGCTTGCGCAGGCCCAACGCCTTCACGGTCCCTTTTTGCCGTTTGGTGTAACCAATCGGGCTTTTCACCAGGGTCACACGCAGTTTTTTCTCACTCATTGACCTTACCCTTGCGTGACCAGAACGGCCTGAGTTCTTCCGGGTCTTTGCCGCGCATTTCGGCCAGTTCCCTGGCGTCAATGAGTTGTTCCAGGGCGTCAATCGTCGCGTGGGCCACGTTGAGGATATTAGCACTGCCCTGGCTCTTGCTCAAAATGTCGCGCACACCGGCAGCTTCCAACACGGCACGCACGCCGCCGCCCGCGATCACGCCCGTACCCGGCGAAGCGGGTTTGAGCATCACACGTGCGCCACCGCGCCGGCCCATGACTTCGTGCGGGACCGTCGTACCGGACAGCGAGACATACTGCATACTGCGCCGCGCCCGCTCCGAAGCCTTACGAATCGCATCCGGGACACCGCGCGCCTTGCCAATGCCGATCCCGACCTGGCCCTTGTTGTCACCGACGACGACAACGGCACGGAAAGCGAACCGGCGACCACCCTTGACCACCTTGGCGACGCGGGTGATGTCAATTACGCGCTCATCGAGTTCATCGCGATCATCGTCGCGCCGAGGTTCTCGTCTACCCATCGTTCTCTCCCAACAAGTTAGCGCCGAGGGCGGGGGGCATCAGGTTGAACCCCGCAGCCCCGGCACAACATTTTTCTGGTATTCAGTCGTTAGAATTCCAAACCGGCTTCGCGGGCGGCATCAGCGAGCGCCTTGATGCGCCCATGATACTGAAAACCACCCCGGTCAAACACCACCTGATTGACACCGAGTTCCTTAGCCCGTTGGGCAACCAGTTCACCCACCATACGAGCTGCTTCAACCTTGTTCTTGCCTTCCACCTGGGCGCGCAATGCACGGTCCACCGTCGAGGCCGAGGCCAGCGTATGGCCTGCCTCGTCGTCGATTACCTGGGCATAGATGTGCCCCAGGCTGCGATACACGTTCAGACGGGGACGCTGAGGCGTGCCAGAGATTTTGGCACGCACGCGACGATGGCGGCGTTTGCGTGCTTTATGACCTTTTTCACTCATCGGATTCCACTCTCTGCGACACTAAGCCTAGCCAGCTTTACCGGCCTTACCAGCCTTGCGACGAACACGCTCGCCTTCATAACGCACACCCTTGCCTTTGTAGGGTTCCGGCGGGCGCTTCTTGCGAATATTGGCGGCCAGTTCGCCCACGACCTGCTTGTCGATCCCACGAACGCGAACTACGCGGCCACGTTCTTCGACCACATACTCCACGTCTTGCGGCGGTTCAAACGGAACCGGGTGCGAGTAGCCCAGGTGCATCACCAGGGTTTTACCGTCCATCTCAGCGCGGTAGCCCACACCTTCAATCGTCAGCACTTTTTCAAACCCATCACTGACCCCCACCACCATGTTATTGATTAGCGCGCGGGTCATCCCATGCAGGGCACGATGGTGCTTCTGGTCTGTTGGGCGTTCCACGATGACCTGACCATCTTCTTGCTTGATCAGCATCCCCACCGGGAACTTATGGCCCAACTGGCCCTTCGGCCCCTTGACGGTCACTTCCGTACCGTCAATCGTGACCTGAACCTTGTCCGGGATCGGAACCGGTTGTTTACCAATTCGAGACACGGTCCTGTTCCTTCCTCAATCTACGACGTTATCGTGCGCCGCGAGCTATGGCTGGGTCTGGACGCAGAGTAGAATTTCTGGGCGAAGACGGATCCTCGCCCAGCGCCTCTACGGACGCCCGATGACCCAGTTCAGGCGTAAATCGGCGCTCTGTGCGCTGCCGCTACCAGATGTAGCAGAGCACCTCGCCACCAATACCCAACCGGCGCGCTTCCTGTCCCGTCATGATGCCCTGCGGCGTGGTCATAATCGAGATGCCCATGCCACTCAACACCCAGGGGATTTCGTCTTTGTTGACGTAAATGCGCCGTCCGGGCTTGCTCACGCGCTTGAGATTCGAGATCACCGGGCGGCGTTCACGACGCGGCCCCCAGTATTTCAGATCAATTACAATCATCGGGAAGGGATCGCCTTCTTCAATGGTGTAATCTTCGATGTAGCCTTCTTGTTTCAGAATCCGGGCCACCCCGACCTTAATCTTGCTGTGCGGGATCGCCACGCTGCTGTGCTGAGCCATCAGCGCGTTACGAATTCGTGTCAACATATCAGCAATCGGGTCACTATTCATCGTTCGCTCCGATGCGTTACCAGCTAGACTTCACAACGCCCGGAATCTTGCCCTCAAGGGCCAGTTCCCGGAAGTGAATACGGCACAATCCAAAACGGCGCATATAGCCGCGCGGGCGACCGCACACCTTGCCAGAATTCGGATCAACGAACTGGCAGCGATTGCGCACACGGACCTTGTACTTCCGGCGCTGTTCACGAGCGATCATGCACTTCTTCGCCATAGGTTTGTTTCTCCTGCTTCTTGCGCCGCTTAGCGCTCGCGGAAGGGCATACCCAACAGCTTGAGCAAGCGACGCCCTTCCTCATCGGTTTGCGCGGAGGTCACAATCGTAATCTCGAACCCGCGCACCTTGTCGATCCTGTCGTAGTTGATCTCCGGGAAGAGCAGTTGCTCACGGACTCCCAGAGTATAGTTACCACGCCCATCGAACGAGTCCGGGTTGATCCCGCTGAAATCGCGTGTACGCGGCAGGGCCACGTTGATCAGGCGATCCAGAAAGGCCCACATGCGGTCGCCGCGCAGATCGACTTTGACGCCGATGGCGCGCCCTTCGCGCAGTTTGAACGTCGCAATGCTCTTGCGCGCGTGGGTGATGACCGGCTGCTGCCCGGTGATGACGCGCAAGTCTTCGACTGCGCCATCCAGCGCCTTGGGGTTATCCAACGCTTCGCCCACGCCCACGTTCAAGACCACTTTCTTGATCGCGGGCACGCGCATCCGCGTTGAAAACCCGAACTCTTCCATCAGGGCCGGCACTACCTCTTGACGGTAGTTTTCCAGCAAACGATTGGTTGCCATCGTTCCTTTTCCCTTAACTCCGTACAGGTCAGTACGGCGTACTGGTCAGTACGGCGTACTGGTCAGGCCTAGTCGATATCTTCGCCGCACTTCTTGCAGACGCGCACTTTGTCGCCGTCGTCTGTGTGGCGGAACCCAACCCGCGTCGCCTGTTTGCACTGCGGGCACACCAGCATCACGTTGGACCAGTGGAACGGCGCTTCGAACTCGATACGCCCTGGCTGAATCTGGCCGCGCCCGGCCTGGACGGGCCGCTGGTGCTTGATCACAATGTTAACGCGCTCGACGACGATACGCTGCTCTTTAGGGAGCACGCGCAGAACCTCGCCAACCACGTCCTTATCTTTGCCGGCGATGACCTTGATGGTATCGCCGCGTTTAATCCGCTGCATCGCTGTCTCACTCCACTCTGCTCGCGCTGGCTGTCAGCCGCCGCTGGTTACAACGTCTCAGGAGCCAGCGAGACAATCTTCATGAACCCTTGTTCGCGCAGTTCACGCGCGACCGGCCCGAAGATGCGCGTTCCGCGCGGGTCTTTGGTATCGCCCTGGAGAATCACCGCCGCGTTATCGTCGAACTTGATGTACGACCCATCGCTGCGGCGATATTCTTTGGCAGTGCGAACGACCACTGCGCGCACGATCTCGCTCTTCTTGACCGACCCCTGGGGGCTGGCGGATTTGACGGTACCAATCACGATATCGCCCACCGAACCCCATCTACGAAACGAGCCGCCCAGCACACGGATTACTAAAATCTCGCGTGCCCCGGTATTGTCTGCCACTTTCAGCCGTGATTCGTTCTGGATCATCGTAATCCTCGTCTCACTACTCGCCTGCAAGCGGCTCCGTGACGATCTCTGGCATTTCCAACACACTTTCGACGGCCCAACGCTTGGTCTTGCTGATCGGGCGGCTTTCTACGATCTGGACCAGCGCCCCCAACGGGATTTCGTTGGTTTCGTCGTGGACTTTGTAATTCTTGACTTCGCGGATCACCTTTTTGTACAGCGGGTGGCGGGTGGTGCGTTCGACGGCAACCACGACCGTTTTATCCATGCTGTTACGGACGACCCGGCCAATCAACCGCTTGCGATTATTCGGCATGGGATTCCTCCTGCACGAGTTCGTCAGCCAGTTCGCGCTCGCGCTGGACCGTCAACAGGCGGGCCGTATACTTTTTGAGCTGGCGAATGCGCGTATAGTCTTCGAGCTGACCGATCGCCCACTGGAACCGTAGGTTGAATAGTTCTTGCTTGGTGTCTTCGATGGCTTGAAAGATTTCAGCATCGGTCATCTGGCGGATTTCTGCTGCTTTCGACATTACGTCGTCTCCTCACCGGAAATGGGATCGATCCGTTTGACGAATTTGGCAGAAATCGGTAGCTTGAAGGCCGCCAGGCGCAAAGCCTCGCGCGCCAGTTCTTCATCGACACCGCCCATTTCAAACAGGACACGACCGGGCTTGATCACGGCGACCCAATGGTCCACCGAACCCTTGCCCTTACCCATACGGCTTTCTGCCGCACGTTTCGTGACGGGCTTATCCGGAAAGATGCGAATCCACACGCGGCCACGACGCTTGATATGACGCATAATCGCACGACGTGCCGATTCGATCTGGCGGCTGGAGACCCAGCCCGGCTCGACAGCCATCAGGCCGTAGTCGCCAAACTGGACCGTGTTACCACGCCCGGCCTTGCCTCTCATGCGGCCACGAAACTGCTTGCGGTGTTTGACCCGCTTTGGCATTAACATGGTCGATATACTCCTCACCATCAGTCCTCGCGTGCCGCATGGCACGGTGCGGGAACTGCTATTGGCTCACATAGACGTCGGTGGGTTCGGGCTGGTCGATTTCTTCTTCCAGCACTTCGCCCTTATAGATCCAGACCTTGACGCCGATACGCCCGAAGGTCGTCAGCGCTTCAGCCGTGCCGTAGTCGATATGCGAGCGCAGGGTGTTACGCGGCACGCGGCCTTCCATCTGCCACTCGCGGCGCGCCATTTCTGCGCCCGCCAGACGACCACTGACCTGAATCTTGATGCCCTGTGCGCCCTGGCGCATCGCCTGACCAATCGCGCGCTTCATGGCACGGCTGTGACCAATGCGGCGCTCAAGCTGCCCGGCGATATTGACTGCCACCAGGCGGGCATTGAGGTCTGGGCTTTCGATTTCTTCGACTTCGACTTTCACCTTCTTGCCCGTGATCTGCTCCAGGCCCTGGCGCAGTTTCTTGACACTCTCGCCCTTGCGCCCGATGACAATACCGGGCTTGGCGGTGTAGAGCGATACCTGCACCTGGTTCGGGTAGCGTTCGATCTGGACATCCGCAACACCGGCGCGTTCGGCTTCCTTGTTGACGAACTGGCGGATTTCAAAATCCTCGTGCAGCAGTTCGCGGTAGCGGTCGCCTTCAGCATACCAGCGGGCGGACCAATCCCGGTTGACTTTCAGCCGGAACCCGATGGGGTGAATTTTACGTCCCATTACACCATCTCCTCTTCTCGCTCGGAGAGCACCAACTTCATGTGGGCGGTACGTTTAACACGCGGTTTATAACGCCCACGTGCACCGGCCTTAACGCGTTTCATGCTGGGGCCTTCGTTGGCTTCCAACTGCGAGATGTAGAGGTCCTGGTGGTTTAGCTCAAAATTGTTCTCTGCGTTAGCCACTGCCGACTCGACCAGCTTATACAGGAAGGTTGCGCCCTTGTGCGGCATGAACTTGAGCACGATCAACGCTTGATCGGCATCCATGCCCCGGACCTGATCACAGACCAGGCGCAGCTTCTGCGCTGAAATCGGCAGGTGACGAACACTTGCACGAACATCCATGGCGTAAATCCTTATCGTCCTGACCTGCGTTAGCGTTTGCTCTCGACCACGTGGCCCCGAAAAGTGCGGGTTGGCGCAAACTCACCGAGTTTGTGCCCCACCATATTCTCGGTGATGTAGATCGGTACGTGGCGGCGGCCATCATGCACCGCGACGGTAAAGCCGACCATTTGCGGGAAAATTGTTGACGCCCGACTCCAGGTACGGATCACCTTCTTCTCACCACGCTCGCGCATCTGTTCCACTTTGCGGAGCAGTTTGGGATTGATATACGGTCCTTTTTTCAGTGAACGCGACATTTTTGTCTCCGTTTACTCTTTCCGGGTTTGCCGGTAACTACCGGCGCTTGCCGCGACGGCGCACAATGAACTTATCGGTGCGCTTGTTGAAGCGGGTCTTGGTGCCCATGGCCGGTTTCCCCCAGGGGGTCTTCGGGCCGGGCATACCGATAGGCGAGCGCCCCTCGCCGCCACCATGAGGGTGACTCGCGGGGTCCTGCGCGGTACCGCGCACGGCGGGACGCCAGCCCATCCAGCGACGGCGACCGGCTTTACCGAGCTTATTGTTACCGTGTTCGGCGTTGCCTACCTGTCCGATGGTCGCCATGCAGCGCTCGTGGATCATACGCACTTCGCCACTGGGCAGGCGCACCTGGGCGTAGATGCCTTCCTTAGCGAGCAGTTGGGCTGACACGCCCGCCGAACGGGCTAACTGCCCGCCGCGTCCCGGTTCAAGCTCAACATTGTGAACCAGCGTACCGACCGGAATATTGCGGATCGGCAGAGTATTCCCCACGCGGATTTCCGCATCCGGCCCGCTCATCACGGTGTCGCCCACGCGCAGGTTCAGCGGCGCGACGATATAGCGGCGTTCACCATCCGCATAGAGCAGCAGCGCAATGCGTGCCGAGCGATTCGGGTCGTACTCAATGGTTTCGACACGCGCCGGAATACCGTGCTTGTCACGCTTGAAATCGATCTCGCGGTAGCGGCGACGGTGGCCGCCGCCGCGATGCCGGACAGTGATACGACCGTGCGCATTACGTCCGGCGCGCTTGCGCATCCCGCTGGTCAGACTCTTGCGGGGTTTGCTGCGCGTGATCTCTTCAAACGTGCTGGCGGTCATGTCGCGGCGACCGGGCGACGTTGGCTTGTACTTCTTGATTGGCATTCGACTTTACCTCATATCCTTCCGTGCCGGTGGTTCATTAGCCCCGCGAGGTGACGGATATCTGACCCCCGGCTCGCGCGTGCTACGCCTCAAAGATCGGGATGCGTTGGCCGGCAGGAACCGACACAATCGCCTTTTTCCAGGCGCTCTGGCGAATGTAGAACGAACGCCCGCGCCGGCCACGCTTCGGCGGCATCACAATCGTGCGCACCTTCAGCACGTCCACATCGAAAATGCGTACCACTGCATCGGCGATCTGGATTTTGTTGGCGCGCATATCGACTTCGAACACATACTGGTTGGTGTTATCCACCATGGTGTTCGACTTCTCGGTGATGACCGGGCGCTTGATCACATCGTAGAGGTGCAGTGCTTTACTCATGCTGGCTGCTCCTTACTCATTCTCAGCCCCGGACGACGTGCCCAGCCACATCTCGATCAGGTCGAGCGCAGCCATCGGGATCACGATCCGGTCATGCGAGAGCAAATCCCGCATATTCAGATACATCGCGTTCAGGTAACGCGCGTTCGGCAGGTTGCGGATGCTGAGTTCGACGTTTTCGTTACGCTCCGGCAGCAGCACCAACGCGCTGTGGTCCCCGACCAGGGCGTGCAGGGCATCCCGCATGGCCTGAGTCTTGGGGCTGTCCATTACCAGGTCGTCCACGATCACGAGCTGGCCGTCTGCTGCCAACGCGGACAACGCGCTGCGCAGCGCCGCGCGGCGCATCTTGCGCGGCATGTCTTTTTTGTAAGAGCGAGGCCGGGGGCCATGCGCCGCGCCACCCCCGACAAAAATCGGGGCCGAGCGCGCGCCGTGCCGGGCACGGCCTGTGCCCTTCTGACGATACCACTTCGACTTGGTCAAATCGACTTCGCTGCGGGTCTTGGCTTTATGCGTGCCGAGCCGTGCATTCGCCATCTGGCGCACATACGCCTGATGCATCAAGCCGACGTTGACTTCCACTCCAAAGACATCCACGG
>CAZMNL010000067.1:0-10838 GCA_964567525.1 uncultured Anaerolineaceae bacterium | reverse complement strand
CGAGACAGTCCTGCTAACCTTCGTCACTGTCGGCTGCCGGTTCCGGGGTGGGAGTCGGCGACGGGGTCGTCGTGGGCGTCGAGGTTGGTCCCGGAGTCGGGAAGGACAGATCGACCGTTTCCACGCCGACCAGCCAGGTCACCGCGTTCAACACGAAACGCACGTTCCCCGGATACAAAAACGACGCGCTGTAGGGCGGCGAAGTCTCAAAGCCGCTGCCATTACGCGCGAAATCGCCATCGCCCACCAACACGATGCGCGTGTTCAGCACCGGGTTGTCATAGGCGACGGCCAGCGGCAGGCTGCCCGGCGGCGTGTCTTCCTGGCTGTCGAAGGTCACGAGATTCGTGTTCAGGTAGTCGTTGTACTGCGATTCGCCGTAGAACGTGGTATCCGAAAAGGCGAGTACCACGGCCTCGGCTTCGCGCAGCGTACCGTCAACGGCGAGCGGGCGCGCGGTGAAGAACGCCAGATCGTCATCAAGCCGGGCGGTGATCGGATGCGCAGCGGCGAGATTGCCGGTCACGAAGTCGGTGATCAGCAGGGACGATTCAAAGGCCGGGGCCGGGGTGTTGGTGGGTTCATCGTTGCGGACAGGGCGTGGCGTGGGCACAATGGTGCGCATATCGCCGAGCACCGCCACGACCGTATTTTCGGCGGTGATGCCGAAGTCGGTCCACATCAGGTCCATCAGCGGCGCGTTGCGGCTCAGCGCCTTGCTGGTGGTCGTCTGGGGTTCGGCCAGCAGCAACAGGCGGCCCGCGCCGTCTTGCAGGTAGGCCCACAACCACGCCACCTGGTCGCCGGTAAGGTCCTTAGTGGGGCCGGAGATGATCAGCAGGTCCGCATCACTGGGAATGCCGTTGCGCCATTCCAGGGTGTGCAGGTTGGCCCCCAGCATTTCCAGCAAACCAGCCAGCCGCGATAACCCGTCCGGCGACCGGCTGAACCGGCTGGCTTCTTCACCGGACTCGGTGAAATAAATCTTCATTCCGTCCAGGCGGGGCATTCCTTGTAAGACATCGTGAGCCTGTACCGGGGTGGCTGCCGGGGCGTGCATCCCCACCAGCAGCGCCGCGATTAACAGGCCGGCAAAAGCCACTAATACAGCATGACGCATTATGTTTGCTCCTCAATCGCGTTTGATGTGCGGTTGGCACGCAGCAGGCCGGTCATACGCCGGCATCGTTCGCAAAAAAAGGGGTTCCCACACGGGGAACCCCTATGTGTCTTGCGTTAGGGGGACACTACCAATTGTGTGATGCCCCTATCCCGTGATTTAGCGGGTGGGGGCGACGGGCATGATCACTTCGCCCATGTCACCGGTCCCGCGCGGCGGGCGGATGATGATGATCGGCGGATCGCCAGTCCCGGAGAATTCGTCCACGTGCGGCAGCAGCGGGGACATCATCACGTTGCCGGGGATCGACTCGACGCTTTCGTAGGTGCTCCACTCGGCGTTCGAGATCACGCGCCAGTTATCCCAGTTCTGTTCGGCCAGTTCAATCGCGGTACCCGTCACAATTTCAACTTCGTTGGTTGTTTCGGACAGGGCCTTGATTTCGCCGTCAACCGTAATCACTTCGAGCGCGCCGTCAAACCCGGAACGCAGGAAGACCGTGCCATTGATGATCATCTGGTGACCATTGACGACGAATTCAACCGCCATATCGAGCGGGGTCTGGATCATCAGCACCGACGGCGGAACCGCCATTGAAGGCGGGGTGGCGAGGTCGGTGGTGAAGTTGAACGATGAGAAGGCGGTCAAGCCGTCTTCCTGCGCCATTTCCGGTGTCACGTTGTTCTGTACTTCGACATTGCCCAGCAGCACCAGCACGACGGCTTCTTGGGAACCTTCGGCTTCGAGATACAGCGTGGCAATGCCCCACACCGCGCTCTCCAGGTCAGAAGACGAAGTACGGATCGTCATCAGGTCGGCTACCGCGACACGGTCGCCGGGGCTGCTGAATGCCGCGTCGCTGTCAGCGAAGAACTCGGCTTCGACACTCGGAAAACCGATGCAGGCGTAATTGACTTCGGTGTTGGCACAGCTCGTGCCAAGTTCCGATAGCGCCCGCATAATAAGCTGCTGGTACGGGTCACTTCCGTCCTGCGCCTGGACCGGGGGTACGAGCGCAGCGACCAGTACAATTGTAGCGATCAGGATAGTGATTTTCAGACGCATGTATGACTCCTTGTGGGAAATCCCCGCTCTCCTGCTGGAATAGACAAAAAACAACCGGTGGCTTTACGTGTTAGAAAGTACTCTCAGACCCTTTAATAGTACGCCAAATGATGCCGCATTTCAACGATAATAAATTACCTGACATTCGATTTTGCGGTTGGTATAATGAAAAGGTGACGTGCGCTGTTGTGTAAGCTGCCGACTCAAATTCAGACATTATTCATTAAACGGGTTGTTTTTTCAGTAAAACTTACGTCACTATCACAGCCGCAAACCAAGCCTGAACCATGTGTCTCCACACTAGATAGTACAACGGTTGGTCCTGGCAGGCAAGTTTACGAGCGCGCGAATTGTTTGGTGTTTTTACCTGAAAGCCGGGAGAGAGTCAGTTTTTGCTTTTCGCGCGATTTTGGTTAAGGTTTACTCGCATGTTCGCAGCTTGGGGTTAAAGGTTGGAAGCCGCCTATGGAACTGATGACGTATTTTCGTTTATTTCGTAAATGGATCTGGCTGATCGCACTGGGGGCCTTTTTAGCGGGTGGGGCTGCGTTTCTGCGCTCCAGCGGCCAGCCGGACCTTTACCGGGCACGTGTGATGATCAAGGTCGGCACGGCCATTGATGTCCCCAACCCCGATTACAGCATGTTCCGCATGGGGCAGGACCTCACCCCGACCTATGCCGTTCTCGCGCGCAGTTATGATATTGTCGCCGCGACGGTGGACGCCGGGGGATTCCCCGTCTCAGTCGGTGAACTGCAAGGCGCGATTGGTGTCAACCAGTTGGAAAATACCTCGCTGCTGGAAATTTTCGTGACCTACACCGATCCTG
Organism: uncultured Anaerolineaceae bacterium; assembly: GCA_964567525.1. Classification (GTDB taxonomy): domain Bacteria; phylum Chloroflexota; class Anaerolineae; order Aggregatilineales; family Aggregatilineaceae; genus CAYRNY01. The sequence goes on along the minus strand of CAZMNL010000067.1, from coordinate 7,824 downwards.
TGTTGGCGTCCGACATGGCGAACGAGATCGCGCGCCAGCTTTTACTGAAGAACCCCAGCAACCTGACACCCGAACAGGAAGAACTGGTCCGCTTGCAGACCGAAGAGATCAACCGCCTGGAGCAGGAACTCGCCCAGACCCGGCTCGAACTGAGCCGCATTGACAGCCAGATCGCGCTCACCACCGATCCCGATGAACTGGCATCGCTGCGCGACCAGCGTAACACGGTTGTTGACCAGATCAACCAGGCGTCACAGAATATCGCGCTGCTGACCAACACCATCACCGGCTTGCAGCAGCGCGTCAACTCGCTGGAAATTGTCGAGCGTGCGCGCCCCAATATTGGCCCGATGCGGCCTAACGTGTTCATGCAGAGCTTGTTCGGCGCGATTGTGGGGGCGGCGCTGGCGGTGGGTTTGATCCTGCTGCTGGAATACCTGGACGATACGATTGGCAACCCCGCCGAAGCGACCCAACTGCTCTCCATGCCGACGCTTGCCAGCATTACGCGCTTTGGCAAACCGCGCGATAATTACGAACAGCGCCTGATCACCTACCGCGATCCGGGGTCGCCGATTTCCGAAGAATACCGCACGCTGCGCACCAACCTGCTGTTTTCCGCCAACGGTTCGGCGGATAAAAGCGTGTTCATCGTGACCAGCCCCGGCCCCTCTGAGGGGAAAAGTGTCACCAGTTCTAATCTCGCGGTGACAATGGCGATGGCCGGTTGGCGCGTGCTGCTGATCGATGCGGACCTGCGCCGCCCGCGCCTGCACGATGCCTTTGGCCTGGAAAATAACGTTGGCCTTTCGACGCTGCTTTCCATCGCGCCGGAGGACCTGTACACCGGGGCGCTTGACTCGCACGGCCTGATCCGCAACCTGGATGATTGTATGCAGGAAACCGACATTCCCGGCCTGCGCGTGATGACCAGCGGGCATATCCCGTTGAATCCGACCGAGGTACTCGGCTCGGCGTCGATGCAGCGCTGGTACCAGGAATTCCAGGCGCGCGACGATATCGACATCGTGCTGTTCGACTCGCCGCCCGCGCTGGTGGTTGCCGACAGTTCGGTGCTGGCGTCCGCGATTGAAGCGCCGGTCGTGCTGGTGGTCCAGGCGAACGGTACGCGGCGCGGCGCGGCCCTGACCGCTAAAGAACAGTTCCAGCAGTTGAACGTCAAGGTGGCGGGCCTGGTGCTGAATTCGGTCAATCCGCGCGACCGGGGCGGTTATGGCTACGGCTACAACTACTACTATTACTACTACTACAGCAATTCAAACATCCGGTCCAGTTCGCCGAATTGATCGGCGGCCCAGGCAGTGATCAACCAGGGGCGGTCATGCGCGGTGTGGCGTGGTAGGCGAGACAGCGTATTGACCGCCGTTTTGTAAACATCACTCGAATCCGCCTGTATTCGGCATGTGTTGGCAGGCCGTCACTTTTTTAGGAATCAGCTTCTATGTCCGATCTTGAAACCCCCTCAATTCCCGAAATGGCCGAATCGCAAGAGCCGGTGCGCGAACGGCGCAAACGGCGGCGCAGACGCCGCCAACCGCGCGTAGTGCGCCGGCTGTGGCAGCGGTTGCAGCGCACGAACTGGAAAATCGCGGCGCTGATGATCGTGGGCGCAATCGCGGCGATTGTCATGCTGGGCCTGATCGTGGCCTTCAGCACGCGCACCCAATTGGAAAATGCCTGGGACGGCCTGAGCCGCGTGTGGACCACGGTCAGTAACAAGCCCGGCACCGAACTCACCCTGTCGGACTTCGAACGCTTGCAGGTCGCCGTTACCGATATGCGCAGCAGCCTGGCTTCTGCGCAGCGGCAGACGCTCATCCTGCGCCCGATCACGTTCGTCAATGCGGACCTGGCCGTATCGTTGGAGGCGCTGGACGCCGCCGAGGAACTGACGCTCGCCGCGCAGGACATTATGGCCGGGATCGAACCGGCGTTGTTCTTTTTGACCGAGGGCGAATCGGAGGAAACGGTTTCTTCGCAGTTGTCATCCGCTGAGCGCCTGGTCGAACTGCTGCAACTGGGACGCGGGCGCTTTGCCAGCGCAGAAACGCACCTCACCGCCGCGCAGGAAATTATCGACGGGCTTGACCGGGCCGAGGTTTCCAGCACGCTGTTTGTGGCGGTGGATGGGCTGGCGCGTTATCACGCACAGCTTCAGGACATTAACCGCATGTTCCAGGATTCGCCGGGACTGCTGGACGAGGCGCTGGGATTGAACAGGCCGAAGACCTACCTCGTGCTGGCGCACAACAGCGACGAACTGCGGCCTTCCGGCGGCTACCTGAGCACCTACGGCTGGGTGACGGTCAGCAATGGACGCATCATCAACTACGATTACCACGCCACGACGCCAACCAGCCCCAACCCGCCCCCGGCCAGTTACGCCAGCGAGATCGAACTGCCGGCCTGGTGGGTTCAGTTCAACAATCCCATCTACGCGGCCTGGGATGGCAGTTGGTACGCCGATTTCCCCTCGACCGCGCAGATGGCCGCCTGGTATTACGATCAGGGCGGCAATCCGGGCAGCCCGGTGGATGGCGCAATCGCCATCGATATCGTCGGTTTTGAATACCTGTTGAACGAACTCGACGCCGTATACGTTGAAGGCTTCGACAAAACGATCACGGCGGCGAACTTCCGTGACGAAACCTACCTGATCCGCCGCGAACGCGCCGGGCAGGGCGACCTGCACAAAGAGTTTGTCGCAGCGGTGTACCGTGCCATTCTGAGCGAGTGGCAGGCGGTTGACAGCGAGCAAAGTATCGCCATGCGCGGGGCCGCGCTGCAAGCGCTGCAAGAAAAGCACATCATGGTGTATTTCACCGATGACGGTCTTAACGACGCGGTTGAACTGCTGGGCTGGGCGGGCCAGCAAAAACCCGCCACCGCAAACGATTACCTGATGGTGGTCGAAACCAACATGGGCAACAAGGCCAACCGGTCGGTGATCCGGCAGTGGACCTATGACGTAGAGATTCGCCCGGACGGCACGCTTTCCAGCCGCGCGGCGGTCAACTACGATTACTCGGATCGCATCGCCAGCCAGGACCCGGCGGTACATCCTTCCAACGGTTCTATCGACTACAGCAGCCTGGTGCAGGTCTTTGTGCCTGCCAACAGCACGCTGCAAGACACCAACGCGCGTTTCGAACCGGCGTTGGTCGAAGGCGCGCAGCACATGACCTTTATCACGCGGGTGCTGGTGAACTACAATTCCAGCGAACGCCTGATCATGCGCTACGAAACGCCCGCGCTGGTTGAGCGTTACGGCGATTACCGCGTTTACCGGCTGGTGCTGCAAAAACAGCCCGGCACTATGGCAGAACTGGTTAATGTGCAGGTCACGCTGCCGCCCGGCGCCGCCCTGATCGACAGCGACCCGGAACCGGTCGCCAGTTACACCCTGGAACAGCGTATCCTGGAGTTCCGCATCACGCTTACGACCGACCAGGAAATCGAGATCATCTTCACCGAGTGATGCGCCGAGATCGTACCACAGCCTGTCACGCGCACCGAATATCACGCAGGCGGGCTGTTTTTCTCACAGGTTGGTACGGTTGTGTAGATAGATGTCCAGCATTATCCGTTTTTGTGTTAAGATAACAATTGCAGGACGCGTATCCAATGTTGCACCAGTGCTGATATTAACGCTCACAGATTGTTTGAGAAGCCGGGTTTTGTTATCTCGCTCAGTGGATATTTTTCGTCTGGAAATTCACTTCTGTACATGAGTGGTGGGGGAAGGTATGAAAAGTGTAAGCAGGTTCCGACAGCATCATTACATGCGCGGCATCAGGCGGGCTGTGCCGCTGGCGGTGGTTGACGCAGTGATCACACTCGCAGCCTACCTGGTCACGTACACGGTGCGGATTGAGGCCGTCGCCGCCCAGGGACAGGACCGTGCTGTTCCGTTCATTTTTCTGGCAACGTTCATCAATATTATCGTGCTTTATCTCTTCGGTGGTTACAACCGCATCTGGGCGCGTTCCAGCGGGCACGAGGTGCAGGTGATCGTGCTGGCTGTGGTTGCGGCGTCGAGCCTGCTGCTGGCAATTGACCTGATGTATCGCCCGCGCCTCATGCCGCTGAGCGTGCTGGGCATCGGGAACATGGTAGCGATGATGGGCTACGTCGCCGTGCGCTACCGTTCGCGCCTGATCAGTGGGCTGGCGTGGCGCTGGCGTGCGATCTGGAATGTCGAGTTTCCCCAGTCGCCTGTGCGTGTGCTGGTCATCGGCGCGGGGGATGCCGGTCAAACGACGGCATGGCGCATGAAACACCGCGCCCCAGAGGGCGAACGTTATAACGTCGTCGGCTTTGTGGACGACGATCCCACCAAGCAGGGCCTCTACGTGGAGGGCTGCGCCATCCTGGGCCAGCGCGGGGATATTCCCCGCATCGTCGAGAGCTATAAAGTCGAACTGATCGTCGTCGCCATTCACAATGTGCCCGGCCCGGACTTCCGCGAAATCCTGGAATACTGCCAGCAAACCGCCGCGAAGATCAAACTGGTGCCGGACGTGTTCGCGCTGTTCAGCGGCAAGCAGGCCACGCCGCTGCTGCGCGATATCCAGGCGCAGGACTTGCTGGGGCGGCAGGCGGTCGGCTGGCACGAGGGTGTTGATATCTCCTCGGTGACGAACCGCGTTGTACTGGTGACCGGTGCTGCCGGGTCGATTGGCTCCGAACTGTGCCACCAGCTCTTGAACTACGCGCCGGTCAAGCTGATCATGGTGGACAACAACGAAAGCGGTCTGCACGACCTGATCACCGAACTGAGCGGCAAGACCGACGAAGATATCCTGGTGCCGGTGCTGGCCGATATCACGCACCGCGCCGCGCTTAACGCGGTGTTTGCGCGCTACAGGCCGCAGGTCGTGTTTCACTCGGCAGCGTATAAACACGTGCCCATGCTGGAGTTCTACCCGGATGAAGCCGTGCGCATTAACATCGGCGGCACGCAGCAGATCGCCGGGCTGGCGCGCGATTACGCCGCCGAGCGTTTCGTGCTGATCTCAACCGACAAAGCCGTCAATCCCACCGGCGTGATGGGGGCCAGTAAGCGCGTGTGCGAACTGCTGATGCACGCTTTTTCCAGCCAGCCGGACAACTCCACACTGTTCACGTCGGTGCGTTTTGGAAACGTGTTGGGCAGCCGGGGCAGCGTCGTGCCTACCTTCACCCGCCAGATTGAGGCGGGCGGCCCCGTGACCGTCACCGACCGCGACATGACGCGCTACTTTATGACGATCCCCGAAGCGGTGAACCTGGTGATTCACGCGGCCTGCCTGACGCAGGGCGACGACCTGTTCATGCTGCGTATGGGCGAAGTGGTGCGGATTCTCGATCTCGCCGAGCGTATGATCCGGCTGCGCGGCCTGCGCCCGTATGTCGATATCCCGATTGAGTTCACCGGGCGGCGTCCGGGCGAAAAACTGCACGAAGAACTGCACACCGACTTTGAAAATACCCTGCCGACCATTCACCCGTATATCATTGAACTCCAGAGCCGCAAGAACGGCCTGCACGGGGTCGCCTTCCTGGATCGCGTTCATGCGCTGTACAAAAGTGGCCTGAATCCCCGGCACGGTGCGCTGAAACAGCTCCAAACGCTGATCGCGCTGGGCGAGTCGGAACACGATCCGCATAAGCCGCGCCATACCGCCGGATAGCGGCTGTACAGCGCGTTGATGGGGGCCGTGATGCGGCCCTTGTTTTTTTGACTGCGACACAAGGAAATTTACTTGATGACACTTGATGACCTGTGGAACATTTACCGGGACGGCGGTTACAACGCCGTGCGCGAGCTGCCTGCCACGCCACCCGACGCCGGGACGCAGTTTTACCGGGCGCTGCTGGCCTTTGGCGCGGCCCATTTCGCAGAGGCGGCGCAGTGGGCGCGCACCGCAGCGGATATGCAGCCCAACAGCCGCGTGTATACGCAGGCGGCGCGCTACCTGGATCGCGTGCTGGAACGCGGCAAGTCCGGCGTCTACGTGGACGGTGAAGCGTTCGCGGCGTTCATTCGCGGCGGCGGCAATGTGCGCCTGTACGCGGCAGTCAGCGTGGCGCTGCGCACGGTTTACCGCGCCTACGAGACGCTGCGCCTGCTCGATATCGGCGTGGGGGATGGGCTGGCGCTGCTGCCCGCGCTGACGGACTCGGTCGCGCACGTGGACCTGCTCGAACCGTCCGAAGCGATGCTGACGCGCACGGCGGCCCAACTCGACGCGCGCGGCCTGACCCATACGGATTACAATCACTCGCTGCAAGCCTTCATGCAGACTGACACCGGGCAGCGCGATCACTGGCCGCTGATCCAGGCGACCTGGAGCCTGCAATCGATCCCGCCGGAAGAACGCCCGGACGTGTTCGCATGGCTGCGCGCGCGCGCCGACCGCGTGCTGATTGCCGAGTTCGACGTACCGGCATTTGACGCGATGTTTGCGCCCGACCGCGTGCGCTACGTGCTGGGGCGCTATGAACACGGGCTGGCGGAATATGACGGCGATGGCGGGCAGGTGGCGCAGGGCTTCCTGATGCCGGTGATGTTCGGGTACTTCGACCGGTCCGCTGCGCGCACCAACTGGGAAGGCCCGATCCAGGACTGGGTGGACGGTCTGCGCGCCGCCGGATTCGCGCAGGTCGCCACGCGCAAACTGTACGCCTACTTCTGGGCGGACTCGTACCTGGTGGACGCGCAGGGATGAGTGCTTGGATTTGCGGCCAGGGCTGAATCATTAAAACCAAAATCACACCGCAGAGGACGCTGAGAACGCAGAGAGTAACAAGTAAAGAGAGAGTCTTTTTTCTTATTCTCCATTTTCCCTCTGCGTCGCTGCTTGCAGCGCGTCTGCGGTAAAGTTTTTGTTTGAAAGAGTCGCCCCTAGATTTGCGGCGAAAAAACCTGTTTTTTATACTTAATATGTGTATAATCTGTGGCAGCACGTTACCGTCACCCCTCAATTCTCATAACGCGGTTATCCCGGTGACGATCACCTGTCTGGTATACTCCCCACACGCCCCCTGGATACACTCAGGATGGGCGGTGAGGTGTGGATAGCACAGCACATACACACATCAGGGTGCAGAAAAAAATGAAGCAACTCATGCGCGGCAAGTTCATCACGTTAGTAGCCGTCGGGGCGCTGCTGGTACTGGTGGCGCTGCTCTTGCCTGGGCGGGCCGGGGCACACGGCCCGGCGGACGGCGGCGCGAGCACGGACGATATCAATCGCCTGTTCACGATTGTTTTCTGGATCGCCGTCCCGGTGTTTTTGCTGGTCGAGGGGCTGGTGATCTACGCGATCTGGTCATCGATTCAGCGGCGGCGCGCGCGCGACGAAGACCCCGAACAGATCGAAGGCAGCCGCCCGCTTGAGATCGCCTGGACGGTGCTGTCTTTCGTGATCATCGGCGTGGTGTTTATTCTCTCGGCGCGCTTCATGACGACCCAATATCGCGCCGAAGCGGACCAGGACACCACCCCGCCCGATTTTACCGTCCACGTCACCGGCTACCTGTTCAACTGGGATTACCAGTACTTCCGCAATGACGGCACATCCCCCGGCGACGATACCGGCATTACTACCACGCGCCAGATGACCATCCCGGCGGATCGTAACGTGCTGCTGGAGATTACCTCTACGGACGTGCAGCACAGTTTTTGGGTCCCGGACCTCTCCGGCAAGGTGGACGCGATTCCCGGTTACACCAATACGATGTGGCTGAACGTAGCCGAACCGGGTCCGACTTTCCCTGCCTGGTGGAAAGCCACCTGACCGGGCGGGAGTTTTCCTGCGA